>JAJBBL010000006.1 GCA_020532365.1 Candidatus Cloacimonadota bacterium
CCGAGCAGGACACTCGGCAATATTTTCTTAAAATCCTCTGCTTTCTTTAGAATCGACACTTTTTTCTCTTGAAAATCGAGTGACAAGTAGGCATCTTTCTGGAAGAAGCGTATTTTACGCTCTCTTTTCATCGATACTCTACTCGCAGTCACATTTGCAATAGCCCCATTTTCAAACTCCAGTCTGGCGTTAGCAATATCGATACTCGGAGTCAAAAGGCAGACCCCACTCGCTTTGATATCTTTAATGTTACTATCAACAAAGCTGAGTATTAAGTCAATATCGTGAATCATCAGATCTAACACTACCGACACGTCACTTCCTCTGACAGAGAAAGGGGCTAAGCGGTTTGACTCAATAAACATAGGGCTTTTGATTTCATCGGCAACTGCCAAAACAGTCGGGTTAAACCTTTCGATATGTCCGACCTGTATTTTCAATCCTTTTTCGTTAGCTATTTTAACGAGTTCTTCAGCTTGAGCAAGCTCTGACGTAATAGGCTTTTCTATAAAGAGATGTTTACCCTTCTCCAGCGCAATTTTAGCCAGACGATAGTGATGAATCGTAGTGACTGCTATGTCGATAGCTTCAATTTCATCCAATAGCTCTTCATAAGTTGGATACGCCTTGACTCCATATCTTTCAGAAATCTCTTTAGCCCGCACTTCATTTTTATCGTGTATTCCAACGAGCTCACAATTCTTTATCCCTTTGAAGATTCTTACGTGGTGTTGTCCCAAATGTCCAACACCGATGACTCCAACCTTTAACATTAAGACCCCTTTATTCTGGTTTCACATTATTTTTAAGCTAAGCTCATTTAACAACTATTGACAGAAAGTCAGCTCGAAAAATATTGAGACGTTGAGTCGGGATGTAGCGCAGCTCGGTAGCGCGTTCGGTTCGGGACCGAAAGGTCGCTAGTTCAAATCTAGTCATCCCGACCATTCTTTTTAGCCTCTATTCTTAAAGGACTACCGACTCTCGATACTCGCCAAATTCTTCTCGTAAGATCCCGCATATTTCACCCAAGGTAGCATATGCACGCACCGCTTCCAGAATGTGTGGCATTAAGTTATCGTCACCTTTTGCAGCAGTTCTAATCTTAGCTAATTTCTCTTCGACCAAGGCGTTATCTCGATTCTTTTTAACCTCTTGCACTCTCTCAACCTGCTCTTCACCTAACTTCGCATCTACTCTAAGCAGTTCCGGCTTCAAAGTCTCTTCTACTTTGAACTGGTTGACTCCGACGATGACCAGCTCTTCGTCTTCGATTGCTTTTTGATAGGTGTATGCACTGTCTTGAATCTGCTTTTGGACAAACCCTCTTTCGATAGCGTGGATCATTCCGCCCATATCGTCAATCTTTTTTATAATCTCTTCAGCTTCATTAGCTATGTCTTTGGTTAACTTCTCCACAAAGTAAGAGCCGGCAAGAGGGTCTACTGTATTGGTAACGCCACTCTCGTGTGCAATTACCTGCTGTGTTCTCAAGGCTATTTGGACGGAATGCTCACTTGGAAGAGCGAGCGCTTCATCTCTGGAGTTGGTATGCAACGACTGTGTTCCACCGAGTACAGCTGCAAGTGTTTGCACTGCAACGCGGATAATGTTATTATCGGGCTGTTGAGCGGTTAGCGTGCATCCGGCTGTTTGTGTATGGAAGCGTAGCATCATTGATTTTGGATCTTTAGCACCGAATCTCTCTTTCATAATTTTCGCCCACAGGTATCTCGCCGCTCTAAATTTAGCAACTTCTTCCAATAGATCGTTATGAGCGTTGAAGAAGAAGGAGAGTCTTGGAGCAAACTCATCAACATCCATCCCACTTGCGATAGCTGTTTTTACGTATTCTATACCGTCGGCGAGCGTGAATGCAATCTCTTGCACTGCTGTCGATCCTGCCTCTCTAATATGGTAGCCGGAGATCGAAATAGTATTCCATTTTGGTATTTTATCTGAGCAGTAGGCAAAAATATCGGTAATCAGTCGCATCGATTCCTTCGGTGGGAAAATATAAGTGCCTCTGGCGATATACTCTTTGAGAATATCGTTTTGGATCGTTCCGTTCAATTTATCACTGCTAACCCCTTGCTTTTCGGCAACTGCAACATACATCGCTAAGAGCACCGCTGCAGGCGCATTGATAGTCATTGAAGTAGACACCTTATCAAGCGGTATCTGATCAAATAAAACTTCCATATCCGCTAACGAGTCAATCGCCACTCCAACCTTGCCAATCTCGCCCGCACTCATCGGATGATCACTATCATACCCCATTTGAGTGGGAAGATCAAAGGCAATACTAAGGCCTGTTTGACCCTTCTCTAATAGAAATTTATACCTTTCGTTAGACTCCTTGGCAGTGCCAAAACCGGCATACTGCCTCATAGTCCAAAAACGGCCTCGATACATCGTCGGCTGAACGCCACGAGTAAATGGATAGAGCCCTGGAAACCCTAAATCCTCTTCATAATTAAAATCTGCTATATCTTCCGGTGTATAAAGCCTCTCTATGGGCCTTTCAGAACAGTTTACAAAGTTCTCTTTTCTCTCCGGAAATCTTTTAGTCGATTTCTCAACCAATTCTTCATACCTTTCTTTTGTTTCGTCGTATTTTTTTGACATCATTCACCCCTAACTTCTTTTAATTAAGCTATGGAAATCGTCTGTCAGTAAATGATATTCTGTCAATATCTTTGTTTGGTTCGAAGTTTTACACCTTTTTTTGATTGACAGAATAAACTATATTACCCTTAAAGAGACATAGACTATGTTATAGGGAGGAATTTTGGCTAAAACAATTATGGTCGTCGATGATGAGCCGCATATCCGTGCTACAATTAACGAATATTTCACCATAATGAAATATAACGTCTTAGAAGCTGGAAACGGAGAAGAAGCATTTAACATTTTTAATAAAAATACAGTCGACCTCGTCATTACCGACATCAGAATGCCAATTATGAACGGTATACAACTGTTAAGATCCATAAAAATGCAGTCACCAGATACACCTGTCATCCTAATGACCGGATACCAACCTACAAGATCACAAGAATTGTCAATGACCCATAAAGCAGACGGCTATCTCATTAAACCATTCTCACTCGTCCACCTCAAAGACTTAATCGTTAAACATCTCAACTGAAAAATCACCCCACCCTTAAATCTTTCTTTAATCCCCAAATATCTCCCTTTTCAATCCGTGTGGAGCCATTTTTCTAAGAATATCCCCTAAGTGCTTCATAAACCACTGACCCCTATGCAAATACAACCTTTCATCTTACTGGCAAGTAAGGAGTAGTCCCGTAGCCGGATCAGGGCCG
>JAJBBL010000025.1 GCA_020532365.1 Candidatus Cloacimonadota bacterium
GCTGTGTTGAACAGGATGCCAATTATCCCCTCCATCGTAACTGTAATCAATAATAACGTTTTGAACCTCATCTATTGCATCCCATTCAATTTTTACAATGCTCATCGCTAAAACAAGGTCATCTGGTTTAGGCGACTCGATAATAATTTGAGGTCTTATCCTAAGCAACTCGTCGTTCATATCAAAGATAGACTGATCTTCAGTGTCAGTAATCCTTACTCGGCAGCAATCAGAACTGATTCTTGGTATTGACCACACAAATCTTTCGTAGCTTGCTAACACATTGTTTTGGATAGTCGACCATGTTGCCCCATCATTAAGCGAGTATTCAAGATTAACTTTGCTTATATTACTTAAATCCCACTCTATTGCTTTCTCTGTCTGAGCCTCCCATACCTCTGAGCCGTTAGGAACAGTTAAGTCTAATACAGCGATGGTGAATAATTCTTCAGTAATATCATATAAGGTAGGTTTATCCGCGTCAGAAATTCTGATATGGCAGTTTGTTGAGGGATTGTGTGGAATCACCCAGTCATAAGAGCCATCTTGAGCTGGAATTGATTCAGTGATATTTATCCAAGTCACACCTGAATTAATAGAATAATCAAGATTAACCTTATCTATCTCTTCCGATGTCCATTTAATCAGACAAGTGTTGCTTGCTCTTACTTTTGTTAAACCTGTCGTATTCAGGGCAAGTTGTGACGCTGAAGCACTACTACCTATCGTAAAACATTCTTGAGATTGTATGTAGTGAGCGTTATTATCTATCCAATCTACTCTAATAAGGCATTGGTCAGACTCGACATAAGGAACGGTAAAGCTATATTGTTTTAATAACGAATTGATAGGATTGTCAGTTAAAAGAGTCCAGCTTTCCCCATTATCATATGAAAGTTGTACATTTGCCATAAAAGAATAGTCAGTATGCCAGTATACAGTTTTTGTTTCTCCTGACTTCCAGACCTCTCCTCCGTTTGGCGAGACAAGATTGAAACCATCTCCATAAAACTTGGCGATAAAGATATCCTTTTCTCCATTGCTCTCTATAGTTGTGCCACTGAAAGTAGCGGTGCCGTCAAAATAGCCAGTTACATAGCAGTTACCTGCTATGTCAACAGCGATACCTTGACTATGACTATTACTTTCTGGTGATCCTCCAGCCTTTTTCGCCCAGTGCCAATTGCCATCTTTATCCGCTTTGGCGATAAAGATATCCTTCCCTCCACGACTCGATAGCGTTGTGCTTCCAAAAGAGACTGTGCCCCCAAACCAACCAGTCACATAGCTGTTACCTGCAATGTCAACGGCGATACTTTGACCAGTGTCATCTGATAACCCTCCTGCACTTTTTGCCCAGAGCCAATTGCCATCTTTATCAATTTTGGTGATAAAGATATCAGTACTATCACTACTTTTTATCGTTACGCTACCAAAAGTAGCTGTGCCCATAAAATGACCGGTCACATAGCTGTTCCCTTCACCGTCAACGGCTATGCCCGTACCTTGATCATGCCATTCTCCACCTGCCTGTTTTATCCAGAGCCAGTTGCCATCTTTGTCTATTTTAGCGATACAGATTTCTTCGCCTCCACTACCCGTTAGCGTTGTGCTACCAAAAGTAGCTGTATCCCAAAAACGACCGGTCATATAGCTATTACCTTCATTGTCAACAGCAATACCCTGACCAAAATCACCAGATGACCCTCCTGCCTGTTTTACCCAGAGCCAATTACCATTTTTATCCGCTTTGGCAATAAAGATATCGGCACTTTCACTACTTGTTAGCGTTATGCTACCAAAAGTGGGGGTGCTACTATAAAAATAACCTGTCACATAGATATTTCCTTCACTATCAACAGCAATACTTTGACCAGTGTCATCTGATGATCCTCCTGCCCTTTTTGCCCAGAGCCAATTGCCATCTTTATCCGCTTTGGCAATAAAGATATCATTAGATCCACGGCTCGATAGCCATGTGTTTCCAAAAGAAACTGTGCCTCCAAACCAACCGGTCACATAGCTGTTACCTTCACTGTCAATTGTGATACCCGAACCAGCATCAGTACCCGATCCTCCCACCTTTTTTACCCAGAGCCAATTACCACCCGCATCCAATTTGGCAACATAGATATCAGAGTCCCCACTACTCGTTAATGTTGTGGTACCAAAAGTGGCGGTGCCGCGAAACGCGCCAGTCACATAGCTGTTACCTTCACCGTCAACAGCGATGCCCTGACCAAAATCATCGTCTAACCCTCCTACACTCTTTGCCCAGAGCCAATCCATCTCCTGTGCCGATAAAATCGCTACGCAGGTCAGTAACATTACCATTGCCATTACCATTAGCATAGACTTCTTCATAATTACCCTCCTATAGACAATTATTCAAGACCCTTTATAGAGTTTTAAAGATATATGGTCAAGGAAAATGTTGAAGTGGGGCAAGATAAGTGCTCAGAGTTGTGTTGTTAAGAAGTAAAGCAATACAAAAAAATCGTATATGTGTGTCCATTAAAGTATTAAACTTATTCGTATAAAAGCCATTTGTTGTGTAGCGATAAGAATTTCTCAACCCGATCAGTTCAAGGGAGAAAGCAAGAGGAGGATCGGCAAGAGGTGCTTTTTATAACTTCAAAACCTCATAACTAAATAACTTCATAACTCCGCTCTGCTTACTTGCTTCAGCTGCCAGAGCCTTTTCGTTTGAATACCGGAGAGATTAAACAGAGTGGATACTTTTATGGTATATCGACCAGTGGGGATGAAAAGAGCACGCATCCCCCCGAAATTATTCCTAAGGATTTAATTGAGGCATTATTGATCAGGGTTTAGGCCGACTTCACTCTTGAAAAGTGCAGAACTTTATTTGCTAAAAAATCGGGTCTACTTGCAATTAAAAAAACGCAATGGAACGTTGAAATATAGGGGTTTTGAGCAATCTATAAATAATGCAGAAAAGTTGCAAAATAGGTGGGATTATTCTTTACAAAAAAGCTGGCTCCTATAAGTTGAATTCACTAAAACCAACAAGGAGCCAACCATGTTCAATGAACAGCAAAAAATAGTTAAGCAAAGCATGCAAGTAAAATTTTTACAGTACCTAAGAAAGTTTAAGGACAGCGTTTATTTACCCGAATATAAATTCATACAGGATCTCTGTCTGGGCATACTCAAGACAAACTCTGTTATTTGCAATAAGATCGCTGTATCTATGAATGAAAAGGTATCAGTTAAAAAGATTTGTGAGCGATTTACTCGCCACTTAAATAAAGAATATTTAGGCGAGGCGATACGCAAGGTGATAATA
>JAJBBL010000155.1 GCA_020532365.1 Candidatus Cloacimonadota bacterium
TATCTGGACTTTTCATAAAAGTTCCACTCAAACCATTTAGCTGCTAAGAATACTCAGATAAAGCCCAAAATTCTAAGATAAACAAGCTTTTTTATTGTCAGAGGAGGATCGGTGTGATATCTTATTGAGTGTAACGGTACAACTCAATAAGGAGGGCACTATGTACTACGACAGCCCTGTTCCGATTCCTACTGATAAAGGCAAAATAACCATACGAAGGAAAGGCTCTTCAGCGTATGTTTTGTATGAATATGAGCGAGTGTACGATCCAAAAAAGCAGTATAATGTTCCAAAGAGGATTATCATCGGTAAAGTTGATGAAACAGATTCCTCTTTGATGTTTGCCAATGATTCGTACCAGATTTATTTCCCTGTAGCAGTTCTACCAGAATTAAGAAGTGAAGCGTATCGAAGCTGTGCTTTGCGTATTGGTTCATACATTATCATTGACAAGGTAGCAAGAGAATATAACTTACCTCAGCTACTGAAGAAAAGATTTGACCCATACAGTGGCCTTGTTTTGGATTTGGTCGCCTTTTGCATCATCAATGAAGACAATGCAGCTCAGTACTATCCTGACTTTGCCTTCAGCCACCCTCTGTTTTCAGAAGGGATGCACATCTATAGTGACTCAACCATATCACGGTTGTTTAGCTCTATCAGCAAAGACCAAATCATTGGGTTTTTGGATGACTGGAATAAAGGGCGTAAAAGGCATCAAAGGGTATACATCTCTTACGACTCTACCAATAAGAACTGCCAAGCAGGGGATGTTGAGCTAGTTGAATTTGGTCATGCCAAGGATGATAAAGGCTTACCGATATTCAACCTAGCCTTAGCGTATGATCAATCAAACCGAGTCCCACTGTTCTATGAAGAATATCCGGGTTCAATCAACGATATATCTCAGTTCACCTTCATGGTGGATAAGGTTCTTGAATATGGATACAAGAACATTGGCTTTGTTTTAGATAGAGGGTACTTCAGTAAAGAGAATATCCGCTACATGGATGAACATGGCTTTAGTTTTGTAATCATGGTCAAAGGAATGAAGACCCTGGTTCATCAAGTCGTAAAAGAGGTACGAACCACCTTTGAAACACGCCGCTCTTGTGTAATTAGGCCGTATAGAGCGTACGGTACCACAGTTAAGAGAAAGCTCTATAGCGATGATGAAAAAGAGCGATACATCCATATCTACTTCAGCACTTCTCGGATGAGCGCCGAACGGGAGCAGTTAGAAGTTCAACTTGAAGCGTACAAACGATTCATTAAGAAGGCCGAAGGCAAAGTAGTAGAGTTTGGCCCTTCGTATAGGATGTATTTTGATTTCTTCTATGACAAAGATGGAACACTTCTCTATGCTGAGGAAAAGAGTGAGGTTATTGAAGAGCAGCTTGAGCTGAGTGGGTACTTCTGTCTCATCACCAGCGAGAAGATGGATGCTGAAGAAGCGCTCATGCTCTATAAAGGTCGAGATGCCACAGAAAAGTTATTTAGCTCTGATAAAACATTCATTGGTTCAAAGAGTATGAGAGTCCACTCTCAACAATCAATTTCATCAAAGATCTTCATTGAGTTCCTTGCTCTTATCATTCGAAGTCGAATCTATACTTTGCTCAAAGAGTTGACCCTAGGCTGGGACAACAAGGCTTATGGGATGACCGTTCCAGAAGCATTAGGAGAGCTTGAAAAGATTGAAATGGTCAGAAGGAATAATGGGTACTACCGCCTCGATCATGCAGTAACTAGAAAGCAGAAAACTATCCTCAGGGCCTTTGGCATTGATGTTGATTATGTTCGCAAAGCAGCGATGGAGATAGGAAATCTTTTAGCAGATGGCAGTTCAATGATGAACAGTTCAACCAATACAGACCAAGAAGGAGAAGAGAATGGGCAGGACGAGAACGATCAGTTCAATTGAAACAGATATCAAGCAAGCTCAACAAGCGTTAGTGAAAGCGAAAACAAGGTATGAGGTAGCTGCAGAGCAACTAAAAAGCCTTATGGCAGAAAAGCAACGAATACAGGCTCAAACGATTATTAAGGCCTTCGGTAAAAGTGGAAAGAGCTTCTCAGAAATAATGATTTTCCTAGATGCCTCAATGTAATTCAGGGCCATATTTTGGTTTGAGTGGAACTTTTATGAAAAGTCCAGATATTATTTGCTCTAATCTTCTTGATCGGGATATTTTTAATCGGTAAGCCAGCACCAAGGAAGATGATATCGACCCGCTCTTCAATCGCAACCTCTAAGAGTGGAAGGTAATCAGCAAGGGCAACCATGATATTCACCCCAAGGACCCCATCACTGAGCGAACGTGCCTTTTGAATCTCAGAGCGGAATGCTCGAATATTTGCCCCTTGGCCGTCTTTATAATAATCCTTCTCTAAAAGGCCAATTCCATTCGCAGCGATGACTCCGATTCCCCCTTGATTAGCAACACTGCTGGCAAGACCAGAGAGGGAGATTCCGACCCCCATTCCCCCTTGAACGATTGGCTTTGAAATATGAAGATCACCGATCGTACAAGATGGGAGCTTAGGAATATAGTGTTTAATCGTATTGATGACTGAATCTAATTTCGTTATTGAAAGCGAAGACGTTCCTTCTTGGAAGAGGGAAAACGCAGAATGGGTAGAGCTCATTGGAGCCTCCTCATTGGAAAGATAGGTTATATTATACACTTTTACACTATTTGTATATATGTATTTTATATAACTTTTCCCCCTTCTCTCTGTACTCATGTGTGGTACAATACCGCATGAAGAAAAAGATAGTGTACTTTGATATGGATAACGTTCTTGTTAATTTTCAATCGGGCATTGATCGCCTTCCTACTGAACTCCAAAGCGAGGAGCACCTTGATGAAGTAGAGGGAATCTTCTCGTTGATGGACCCCATTGAAGGAGCAATCGAGGCGTTTCATCGAATTACCGAAGTAGCTGATGCGTACATTCTCTCCACTGCTCCGTGGAATAACCCATCAGCGTGGAGTGATAAACTACTGTGGGTTAAGAAGCATCTTGGAGAAGCAGCAAAGAAGCGACTGATCCTTTCCCACAACAAACACCTCAATAAAGGGGCAATCCTCATCGATGATCGCGATAAGAATGGAGCAGATCGCTTTGAGGGAGTCCACATCAAGTTTGGAAGTGAGCCCTTCACGAATTGGGAGTTAACAACAATTCACGTGCTCCACCTCTTAGGAGAGGTATAATGAACTTCCTCATTACTGGTGCTACATCGGGTATTGGCTTAGAAACCGCCCTCCTCTTTGCCCAAAAGGGGCATAGA
>JAJBBL010000092.1 GCA_020532365.1 Candidatus Cloacimonadota bacterium
TCCCGAGACCTGAAACAGAACTCTTAGTAGAACGGATTATCCAAGATTGTTCATTCTTAGAAGAAAAAGAGCCAACTAAACCTAAAAAGCTGTTAGATATTGGTACCGGCTCAGGTTGTATAGCCATCACTTTGGCAAAATATCTGCCAAAGTGGAAGATAGAGGCTTCAGACATTTCGTTAGAAGCGTTGAAGGTCGCAAAAGGTAATGCGAGCTTAAATGGTGTGAGCATAGAGTTTCATCATTCAGACCTATTTGCTAATATCCCTGCGTTAGAGTTAAAAGGGGCTAAATACGACGTAATAGTTTCAAACCCCCCATATATCCCGGAAGGAGAATATGTCGCTTTACAGCCCGAAATTACGCTCTATGAGCCCAAAACAGCCCTTGTCGCTGAAAACAAGGGGGTGTTCTTCTACGAGCAGATTTTAATGAAGGGGAAAGAGTTCTTGAATGATGAAGGAAAGGTTTATTTTGAGATTGGCGCTACGCAGAGTAATGATATTATCAGGATCGCTGAGCAGAATGGTTATAGAGTAGTTGACATCTTAAGAGATTATCAAGATTTTGTAAGGGTACTGGTTTTCGGAAAAATTTGAGATAAATAGGAGATTTTATGGAAAAGCTTTGGATAGAGGGCGGGGTTCCCTTAACAGGAGAGGTTGAAATTAGTGGTGCTAAGAATGTAGTTTTGCCATTAATGGCAGTATCCCTTTTGGCAGACGGTATTTTTGCGATAGAAAAGGTGCCTGCGCTCAACGATATAAAGATGATGGCTCATCTGTTACGCGTTATCGGTTCCAAAGTGGACTATTCATCGAAAACGAAGACAATGACGATAGATAACAGTTATTGTAGCTATTATGAAGCGCCTTACGAGTTAGTAAACAAGATGCGTGCTTCAATTTATGTATTAAGTCCCCTCTTAGCCAGGTTTGGACAAGCAAAAGTCTCTCTTCCTGGTGGATGTGCTATAGGTCCGCGACCTATAGATCTTCACTTAAAGGCTCTCGAGCAGATGGGGGTGAAAATTGAGGTTAATCACGGCTATATAGAGGCGGAGGTAGATCGGCTCAAAGGGGCAGAGATTATCTTTGAAAAGGTAAGTGTGGGGGCAACGGTAACAGTTCTAATGGCTGCTGCATTAGCAGAAGGTGAAACGGTTATTAAAAACGCAGCAGTAGAACCTGAAGTTATGTCGGTAGTAGCCTGCTTAAACGCTATGGGTGGCAAGATAGAGAAAAGGGGTGATTCGGAATTACGTATCATAGGCGTTGAGAAACTACGCCCTATCACCTTTAAAGCCATACCAGACCGGATAGAGGCGGGTACCTTCCTGATAGCAGCTGCCGTTACCAAAGGAGAAGTAAAGATTACAGGTTGTGAGCCTTTACACATTGAGGCGCTTATTCAAAAGCTGAAAGAGGCAGGATGTGAGGTTCAAGCCGGTGATGACTGGGTTAAAGTTAGCCGCAAAGGGGATCTTAAACCGGTCGATATAGTAACACACCCTTACCCCCTTTTCCCAACTGATCTTCAAGCACAATTTGTAGCCCTGATGTCGTTAGCCAAAGGAACAAGTGTAATCGAAGAGACCATTTTTGCCGAACGATTTCATCACGTACCAGAACTTAATAGATTAGACGCCAATATCGTCGTTGAAGGGAATAAATGTATTGTTACTGGCGTAAGCAAGCTTAGCGGTGCCGAAGTTATGGCAACCGATCTTAGAGCAAGTGCAGCATTGATTATAGCTGGACTGGCAGCCGAAGGTGTAACCAAAGTGTCCAGAATTTACCATCTCGATAGAGGATACGAACGAATCGAGGTTAAGTTAGAAAAATTAGGCGCTAAAATCAAACGAATAATTGCTTAGAGAGCAGGGTTAATACTGATGAAATTTTTGATAACAGGTGGAGCGGGGTTTATAGGTTCACATCTCTGTGAAAAGCTTTTAGATTTAGGGCATCAAGTAGTATGTTTAGATAACTTCAACGATGCCTATGATCCTCAAATTAAGAGGGAAAATGTAACAAAGTGTTTGGCAAGCAATAGAGTTGCCACTCTTGAAGAACCACGTTATGTTCTAATTGAAGGGGATTTGAGAGACGAACAGCGTTTAGAAGAGATCTTTTCAAAACATTCTATCGATGTAGTTATTCATCTCGCCGCAATGGCCGGAGTACGCCCGTCTATTGCAAATCCGATCCTCTATTATGATGTGAATGTTACCGGTACGCTCAACCTCTTAGAGAAATGCAGAACATATCATATAGATAAATTCATCTTTGCCTCCTCCTCTTCAGTATACGGTAATAATGAAAAAGTGCCATTTGAGGAGACCGACCCGGTTGATAACCCTATTTCCCCTTATGCGGCAACGAAAAAGAGCGGCGAGCTACTCTGTTACACCTATCATCACCTCTATAAAACATCTATAGCGTGTCTAAGGTTTTTCACAGTGTATGGCCCAAGGCAAAGACCTGACTTAGCAATCCATAAGTTTGCTAAGAAGATGCTAAATGACGAACCTATACAGCTCTACGGAGATGGAAAGTCTACCCGAGATTATACCTATATAGACGATATAATTGACGGTATTGTTAAGTCTATCGATTTTGTTAGCAATAAAACAGATTATGAAATCTTTAACTTAGGAGAATGCCAAGCTATCAGGTTAGACAAAATGATCCATCTGTTAGAAAAAGTATTAGGGAAAGAAGCATTGATAGAGAGATTGCCACATCAAGAGGGTGATGTCTGTCATACTTGCGCCTCAATTGAAAAGAGTAAGCGAGTGTTAGGCTATTCGCCAGATACAGAGTTTGAAGAGGGTTTGAAAATCTTTGCCGATTGGTTGCTAAAAAAATAGCAAGCCCTTCATAGGGAAGAGCTTGCTGTAAATATCGTCTTTATATCTGCTTGTAAGCTTTACTCAACGACTGCTAAAACGTCTTCTCTTGATATGAAAGTATACGCTTTGCCTTCTATGTTAGCTTCTTTGCTCCTAAATGAGTTGAAGAGTATCTTGTCACCTGCTTTTAGTATTTTTTGCAATTCTTCATCAGTCCCAACAGCTATTACTACGCCTATTTGTTCTTTTTCTTCTGCGGTAGCAGGGATAATAATCCCCCCTACTATTTTTTCTTTTGCGCTTTGCACTTCGATCACAATACGATCATCGATAGGTCTAAGTTTCATATGTTCCTCCAAAATCATTCTTTATAGTTTTTACTTTAAGTTGCTGTTTAGCAAACAGAGTTAACGA
>JAJBBL010000015.1 GCA_020532365.1 Candidatus Cloacimonadota bacterium
CAACGAATTATCCCAACAGGCTATTGCTGTAAAGCGGGAAATTTGTTGTCTGAAACAACCGGTGCTCACAACCCAATGTGTCACTCTTGAAATGGAGTAAATTTCGGGGATAAGGTCAATTGACCCCTCTCACCAAATGACCCTCATTTTGATTGCTTGACAAATCAATCTGGTCATCGATTGTTGTCTTGTACGGGGAAGCTGAAACCTACCCTACAGAAATTTTAGAGTTGTGGGTAACTACTGATTTCTATCAACCACAAACTCAGCTAAATTATTCATAACATATAAGTTATAACACCGGTATACCACTCATCTATAAATGTGGATGAACTGTGGATAACTCGCCGGGCTAATAAGTTTTACAATACAAGGAGAAAGGCTGTAAGGAATTTTTTGATGGAAAATGCACAATTAAAATGGAATAAAATCTTAAACACACTTGAGAAGACTATTAACGACCAGAGTTTTAGAACCTGGTTTTACGATACGAAAGTTATCGACAAAACAGAAGAGAACAACCTTATTGTTTCTGTGCCGACCCGCTTTGCGGCAGACTATTTGAATAAAAACTACGTCGGTTATATCTCAGAGCTCTCACAGGGGCTCTTTACTGATAAACTGGCTGTAAAATTCATCAGTGGCACCCCAAAGTTTATGAATAACGTAGAAACAGAACAGGTCGCTCTCTCTCCCAACGAACAGCAAGCGGCCTCTACTACCGCCCTCAATCCGAAATATAACTTTGAGCAGTATATCGTTGGCAAAAGCAATAATTTCGCTCACTCTGCCGCTATAGCTGTCGCCGAGTGCCCCGGAAGCATCTATAACCCATTATTTATATACGGAGAGTCGGGAATGGGGAAAACACATCTGATGCAGGCTATCGGTAGATTTATACTCGACGGTAAGCGTAATAGAAAAATAGTACACTATATTACAGCTGAAGAATTTACCAACCAAATGATCGATTCGTTAAGAAGCAACTCGATGCCTGCGTTCCGTCATAAGTACCGTAATATTGACGTTTTACTTATTGACGACATCCACTTCCTGGCCAAAAAAGAGGGTATCCAAGAGGAGTTTTTCCACACCTTTAATACTCTGTACGAAAACAAGAGACAGATTGTGATGACGAGTGACCGTCCACCCAAAGATATCGAAGACCTCGAAAAAAGATTGGTAACTCGGTTCGAGTGCGGACTTATGGCCGACCTTAAAACGCCTGATTTCGAAACACGTATGGCTATCTTAAAGAAAAAGGTGGAGGCAGAAGACACCTACTTGGCTCAAGAAACTCTCGAGTTTGTCTGTGAAAACATTAGCAGTAACGTTAGAGCACTCGAAGGGTCTCTGATAAGAATCCTTGCCTATTGCTCTTACAATAATATCAACCCGGAAGATGTCGACAGAGAACTCTGCCAAGAGATTCTTAGCGATATGATCTCCGATAAAGTGGCCGAAATCAATATGACCCGTATTATGAATAAGGTCTGCGACCACTTTGGGCTTACTCCTGGACAGATACTCAGTAACACTCGAAAAAAGAACATCGTATTTCCACGCCAAGTGGCAATGTATCTTTCCAATCTACTTATACCACAACTCACCCTTAAAAATATCGCACAATACTATCAGAGAAAAGATCATACGACAGTATTACACGCTAAGAAACACATTGAAAACCTCTTCAGGAGCGACAATGACTTCCGTATTCAGGTCGAAAAAATCATCAGCGATATCAAGCAAAAAGACTAATCTAACACCATTCGAATCAGAGAGTTACAGTGACTGCGATACTCTTACCCACCGAATTATCCACATCGCTACCCTGAGTGTGTTGATAAGTGTTGAAAACCTCTAAAAGCCGTATACACAGTGAATCTTTAGTGGATAAGGGTCAACTTAGCAGATCTTTATCCACACCTTATCCACACCACTTTGGAGCTCATAAGTCTATGGTATTTAACTCAGTTATTGATATTACTCTTGACTTATCCCCCTATCCACAGAACCTAAGACTACTACTTTTAAATATAATATAAAGGAAGATAGTAATATGATGAAGAGAATGCGCATCTACCTGCTAACTATATTAGCCCTGGGATCACTTAGTTGTTCTAAACAGAAAAACCCGTTAGCAGAGATCAGTAAAATGCATCCAAAACTTATAACGATAAAAAACTCTTCTCTAATAGAGTACTCATATAATTTCGAAGGTGAGATCAAGAACTATAGGTTGAATGATGTACTCACCTTAGGTAGTTTCAATGACAATAGATCTATCGCCTTAATCAAGTTCTCCAACACGTCGTTCCCTAAAAAGGGGTATGTGTTAGACTCAGATGGTAAATTAGAGTTAACTTTAAATAAATTTTACTCTCCTGAAAACGAAGAGATACCGGTTAAGATAGGCTTAATTAAAGAAGCGTGGAAGTCGGACTATGTTACCTGGAACAACTCTGATAACAAGAATAAGTGGAATAGTAGCTGGAGCGATATGTCTACCATCACTCCCTTAGAAATTGAGTCTATTATCTCTAAAAAAGATTCAACCTTAACCTTCACTTTTTCAAAAGATACTATGACTGAGATAATCGAAGGGCATTTAGGCAGTAGTCCCTCAATCCAAGGTTTTGCACTCTATACCGACTTGGAGCAAGACCATTATATTGAACTTAAGTCTCAAAATGTTAAAGAGGGGTATCCAACTCTTTCTTATAATTACTATCCGAAAGAGAGCGATACTAAAACTAAATCAGCCGTCTTGAAGCTTATCGCAAGTAGTACCATTCACTCCAAAGAGGTGACAGATGGTCATTATCTAAACGATAAGATTAAACTCAGTAATATAGCCCCCATTAGAAGTGTTCTGAAGCTTCAGTATCCGATAGATAGCTTTGGCGAAAATAGTAACTTAAAAAGAATTACTGTAAATAAAGCCGAGTTAGTTCTCTTCCCCAATAAAGAGGAGGGGGCTTCACATATATATAACGGCATCTTCCAGATTACCCCTTACATACTTAACAAGGAGTATAAGCCGGAAGATAAGGATAGTCTGCCGATTAAAGAACAGGACATCAAGCTGATCAAGCCGTACTTCACAAAATCTTTTGGAACTGAAGCAGACTCTGTAGTTATCAATATTACCTCAATCGTGCAGCAGCACTTATCTGGCGAAGAGGAAAACTACGGTATTCTTTTAGCCTCCTTCAACGAG
>JAJBBL010000125.1 GCA_020532365.1 Candidatus Cloacimonadota bacterium
ATAATTTGTGTGGGCTGTGGATTTTGATTGACAAAATAAAACGGCTTTTACTATATTGGTTTTGTATTAAGTGGTCGTTAGCTTGCGATGTTTATAAGATGACCCGACTTTAGGGGATTGAGAGCAAGCATCTTGTTCAACCAAATATGGATCTTCCATTGTATGAATGGTATGACCCGACTTTAGGGGATTGAGACATGTAAAACAAAACCATCGCACAAAGCGCTATACCGAATAAGTATGAATGGAATGACCAGGCTGCTTGAAGATAAGCAAGAAGGCGGAGCGGAGTTGTGTGGTTGTGGAGTTGTGAAGTAGGTGATGATTTAGCCTTATTGCTTTAGCATTAAAGATTGAATAGAGATCCGATTGTCATAGAAAACGGGTCGAGCAAGCCACGACCCCTACAAAATATGTCTGTTAAACATTTGGAGTTCTTGATATCCATGTGAAGCTCACTGTTTTATTGGATTAAGTTGCTGACTATTTGATGTCCTCGGGCAGAGCAAGCCCAGCCCCTACGAAATTTGTCTGTTAAACATTTGGGGTTCTTGATACCCATATGAAGCTCGCTGTTTTATTGGATTAGGTTGCTGACTATTTGATGATCTCGGGCAAAGCAAGCCCAGTCCCTACGAATGAAGCCTGGCGAATCAATGTGATTTATAGCGTTGTAGGCTTGTTTTTTTAATTGTTATGATGCTCTAAATGCTATTCACACTATTTCCATCTCGGTTAAGACACTTCTTATTTTGGGGGAGAGCAGAGGGTGTTGAGCACCCATTTCATTTAAGCCACGATTTGTTTCTTTACAATTAAGTGGGTAGTATTTTCATTGCCTTCATATTTTGGAGGTAAGATGCAGAGTAAAAGAATAATTTTTATACTGTTAGCGTTGCTAATAGTTGCCATTGGTCTTAACGGTATCGAGTTTGAAAAGGGGACAGAGGATCTCAATCGAGCTTTGGCAGAGGGTATCCGCTCGGAAGAGTTTATCCCGGTAATAATCAACCTAAAAGACCATTTAGACACGAAAACACTTTACAACAGAGTTAAAAATCTACCTAAAGCTGAACGTCGTGATGTTACAATCACAACCCTTAAAGAGCATAGTTTTCAAAGTCAAAAAGGGTTACGAAATCTATTGGAATCCTATCAGAAAAAGGGGTTGGTTACTACTACACGATATCATTGGCTCACTAATGCAATCGGGAGTGAAGTCACCCTTAAGGTTTTGAAAGAGTTGGATCAGCTACCTGAAATCGAAAGCATTAAATATGATCCATTACAACACGTTCTAATCGAGCCTGTATCTGAGGAAAAGTTTGATCCTGAGACGTCGGAGCGAACTCTTCCTTATAATGTTTCGATTATTGGAGCTCCTGAGGCTTGGCAAGATGGCTTTAGAGGACAAGGTGTTGTGGTCGGTGTTATCGACACAGGTGTGAATTATAATCACATAGATCTCAAGGATATAATGTGGACAAATGAAGATTTCCCATACCACGGATATGACTTTGTTAACGACGATAATGATCCGATGGATGACCATAGACACGGCACACACTGTGCTGGCACGGTAGCAGGGACAGGAGCCGCCGGTCAACAGGTAGGTGTGGCACCTAAGGCTCAGATAATGGCACTTAAAGGCCTTGATAGGTCAGGTAACGGTAGAGAGAGCTGGATCTGGGGATCTTTAGAGTTTGGCGCTGAGCATGGTGCTGATGTGTTGAGTATGTCATTGGGTTGGACACATAAAGCGAGTCCATCAAAAACTCTTTGGCGTGAGGCTATGGATAACTTGCTGTCTGCCGGGGTGATTGTATCAGTAGCTGCTGGTAACGAAGGGGATGAGCAACCTGAGCATCCAATTCCTCAAAACGTTAGAACACCTGGAGATTGCCCACCACCTTGGCTCAGTCCAGAGATGCCTTTAAGAGAGGGGATCAGTGGTGTGATAACTACTGGTGCTTCTGACGAGACAGATTTTGCAACTTTCTTTACCTCTTTAGGTCCGGTTACTTGGCAAGATGTAGCTCAGTATAACGACTACCCGTATAACCCTGGAGAGGGTTTAATGAAGCCTGATATTATAGCACCCGGTTGGTATATTTTATCTTGTGAGCATAGTAGTAACGACGGTTATGTGCTGATGAGTGGCACCTCTATGGCTACGCCGGCAACTTCTGGTTTAATTGCTTTGATGCTCAACAAAGATCAAGATTTGACCCCTGAAAAGGTGTGTGAAATACTTGAAACTACAGCGCGTAAATATGGTGAGAAGAGTAACTTGAGTGGCTCTGGAAGAATTGATGTACCCTCTGCAATGAACGCTCTTATAAATGAGAAAGAACCGGGTAAACCTTACATCGACTACCCTGCTAATAAGAGTAAAGAAATTTTACTCGATGCTCGACTCTCTTGGCTTAAAAATATGCAGACGACTACCTACACGTTGTATCTTGGCACCGATAATCCACCCACTAACGTAATAGATGGGCTCGACTTAGATGTTGAAAATTACAGTCTGGACGGATTATTGGAGTTTGATACTGAATACTTCTGGCGTGTAGATGCTAAGAATGAGCACGGTCAGATCGAAGGTGAGCTTTGGAGTTTTCGCACCGTACTTCCGATCAGTGTTGACTTTGAGAGTGGTGATTTTGGCATCTATGAATGGGAGTTTTATAACAGCGGGCAGGACGCTCAAAATTGGACTGTATCAGATAAGTATGCCTATGAAGGGGAGTACTCAATTAGGAGTGGTGAGATTAAGGACGGTTCATCCACTACATTGAGTCTTATTCTGAGAGTGAAAGAGGATGGGATTATCTCCTTCTTTAAGAAAATATCGTCAGAAGATAAATCTGACTTCTTACGGTTCCAAATTGACGGTAATATTGTTGGTGAGTGGTCTGGTGAGTCTGACTGGGAAAGGGTTTATTTCCTGATATCTGCTGGGATGAGGAGTATCCGTTGGACTTATTCCAAAGACACTATGAATTCGGCAGGTGAAGATACTGTTTGGTTGGATAATATAACCTTCCCGAGACACCAAAAGCCGGCAATGGTCTATACTCCAGAAAGTTTACAGTTCGATTTTGATTATGAAGCGATCAAGTTGAGCTGGGAGCTTGAAGAGAATGAGGACGTGAATCCTATTGAATTTCTTTTGTTTGG
>JAJBBL010000146.1 GCA_020532365.1 Candidatus Cloacimonadota bacterium
CTCTTCATATTGATGTCCCTAAACAATATCCCATACATTGCGTCATTAAGCATCACATCAAGCCTTTCTAAAGCACCCATTGCTGCAATTTCTGGCATACAGAGTCCAGATGCATAGTTTGTTAGAGAGATGTATCTTTTTAGCTCATCACTCGTCTCATCGAGTGCTGCACGCATTAACCTGAAGTTCTCTTGAGTTGCATAAGTACCGCCAAAACCACTTGTCGTGGCACCATAGGGTACGTAGTCTAAAAGCGATTGAGCTGTGGAGCGAATCACTGCAATAATATCAGCACCTTGATGTGCAGCTGCTTGAGCCTGCTTTATATCCTCGTAAATATTACCGGTAGCAACTATCACATAGATTGCAGGCCACCTTCTATCGCCATACTTTTTGAACGCCTCTTCTCGATAACTCCGCTGATCGGAAATCTTTTTTAGTGTAGACCTTGTATTTGAATCTAAAAACTCATATATCTTCTCAAATGGCTGTCTCTCTATTGCAGTTAAATCAAGTTCGCCGGCAACTACTTTCTCTGCCAGCTCCATAACTGTCATACTCTTAGCAACTGCTCCGTTAGCTAACCAATAGGCAACTCCACGGTCAAGGACTCCCTTCTCTTTAAGATGCTCTATTATAACGTTTGGATATGGTACACCTGAAGAGGTTGCTCCATCAACTCCCATTAAACGGGCTATCGCTCTCTCAATAGTTACTGAACTACTCTCCTCTAAGAGACCTTTCAACGATTGGGCAATCTCTTTAGCATAATGACGCGCATCTGCTATCTTACTCTTGTCGATCTGTAGACTAATCAATACTGAACCTCCAACAAAATCACGCTCGATAAATTCGAACTAATAGATGTGCAAGGTTACTATGATTAACCTATTTAGTCAAGATTAAATACTGTAACAGTTAAACAACTGAGTAAAAACATAGCTAATATGACACTTTTAGCTGTTCGAGGGCAAACTTTATCTCTAACTCTACTTTATGGTTTTGTATATCCCTATTGAGTTAGATAAATGACCCGCTCTCTCGACTCAGAACCGCTAAGAGAAACACCTAAAGGATCCTCTAAGTCACCAAAAGAGTCTACCCTCCAGATAATCATATCGTAACCAGTAAGGTCTGGTCCCGTATACTCTAAAGTATAGTCGCTGTCCTCTACAATATAGTAATCCTCGTGCCACATATAATGGTAATCAGAATCAAAAACAATCACCCTGTGATGAAGAGCATCCTCTGTTCTCATCCACTCGAAAACAATCGGCTCTTTGATTGAAGCCTGATGATTGTTTGGTGGCGACACTAACTGTGTTTTTTCAATAAGCTTGTAGCTCACCGTATCAGATACAGCAAAGTTACCAAACTGATCGTATGTTTCCACATAGTAAGACCACTCTTGCCCCACTGCCCCTTCGAGGTGTAATTTTTTATCGATATATTCGTTTCTCATCCACTGGGATCGTGATAGAGAGTCTACTTGAGCAAGCTCTGAGTAGTCACCAAAACGGAAGAGCTTTAAGTAATCTACATCTGGATCGAAGATAGGTTTCCACTCTAAGCGAATCCAATCGTTGTCAGGCACTGCATCGATTCCGTTATTCTCGTCGTTCAACAGCACACCATCTACACGTATTAGATCACCAGTATCGCCCTTATGAGGCACTAATATCGTCTTTTCAGGGGGAGTCGTATCAATACCAATGACCTCTTTCCCGGCACAGCTTACAAGTAATATCGCCAGAGCCGTCAACACCAACATAAAGAGAAAAGTTCGAGTGAATTTACTGTAAAAAAACTCTTTCTTAAACATTTTCAACACTCCTTAAAAGTTTGCTCTAAGTCCTACACGGTGTGTGTTTCCCAGAGTATTTGTCACAAAAGCATAGTCAACAGAGATATCGTATATCTTTACCGAGAGGCCTGATGAGAAGTTTTCTGAATTATAGCCTACCCTCCCTGCTACTATATCGTCATACACGTATTCCAACCCCCAAGATTGGTTCTGACCATATACGTGAAAATCGGTATCTGTGGCAAGAATAAAGTTAGACTTCAGGCTTGGTAATGGCTGTAAATAAGAAAAACCTAACTTGGTACTCATCACTATCTCGTCTGAATGACGCGACACAGTATCCCAGTTAACCCCCGTCCCACCTATATTCATAAAGTTTACGCCGATACCAAAAGTACCTAACCATTTCTGCTCAAACCAACGCCCTAAAGGTTGCATAGTCAAGAAAGAAAGGTCAAAACCTGTTCCAGTTCCAGTGTAATCCAAGATAGATCTTTTGATATATTTTATGTCACCGCCAAAATGGAAGTCGACCGGTAAGTCAAAGAAGATCCAACCAAGATTCATATCGTACCGAAGGTGCTTTGAGAAAGCGAACTGAATTACGTCGTCTGTACTGGTGAATGTCCCGTCCGGGTCTCCAGTGAGATGAAACTCAGGGAATGTTACCCTTTGGTCAATGGTCGTACCTATCAAGTACTTCTCATCAAAGATCGGAATATCAGGTATCGATAGTCTGACCCAGCTGAGCCCAATTGTCACATCGTTAGGGAGTGGTTGACAGTAAGTCAGATGATCATAGTGTGCTAAGCCATTGTAAAGAAAGGCTCTCATCGCCCCTATTTCAATCCGCTTAAGCTGTGAAATACCAGCAGGGTTCCAATATATAGCCGAACCATCGTTAGCTATAGCCGTAAAAGCTCCACCTAACCCAGAAGCCCTTACACCGGGGCCAATCTCAATAAAATCGCCTGCATAGCTGCCTGCAAACAGTACAGTAAAAGAGAACATAATAGACGCTACGAATATCAGTCGCCTAATTGTTTTCAGACTCATCATCTTTAACTCCAATAACACCTTTTCCTAATCGGTTAAACTATCTCACGATCGCCATTCTTTGTGTTTTCTCGATCGTCTTCTTACCTTTTTTCGCTATCAACTTATAAAAGTAAACACCGTTTGATAAATAAACACCATTATCATCCTTGCAATCCCAACCGTATACTGTACGTGGATACTCGTGGTAGCCGACGCCAGCTGGTAGGCTGTGGAAAGTCTTCACGAGTCTCCCTTTTACTGTGTAAATCTTCAAGGTTACGCTATCCGCATCGTCAGTAAGAACGTAGGTAAA
>JAJBBL010000129.1 GCA_020532365.1 Candidatus Cloacimonadota bacterium
CCTAATAGCCGAATATGCTCTGATGATTCAATAGTATACGTTCTTAATGGAGATGGTATCTGTTCTGCACCTTTTGTAGACATCTTGAACTGTTCTTCACCTGCTTTGAATAACAGAGGTAATTATACACAATTCAACGCTTTTACGCCAGACTATTACCCTATAGCTTATCAAGATTTTGATAGAGTGGAACAAAGCGGAGTTTTCTTTCAAGACGAATCTGGTAACATATGGAAATACCAGGATGAAGGTAAGTTAGACAAAATATTCTCATATCCTGCTCGTATTAAGAGCAAGCCTACTCAACTTGCTATGAGCAGTCTCAATAACAGCTCTATCTTAGCTTTTGCAGCGGGAGAACACCTCTTTGCCATAGATATTTACGGCTCTTTAATTGATGGCTATCCTCTGTTATTTGAGAGTAAACAGTTCGCGGAAGGTGGTGAATTTAGAGTGCTCCAGATGGGTGATGAGACGTTATTTGTGTTGCCAATATCGGGTGAAGGTTATCTTGTTCACGAGCATAACAAAGGGGTAAGAGAAGACCTGTCGATGGTCTGGGATAAAACTAAACTCTTAGACGACTTTTATTGGGAAGAGGGCACGGAGCAGCTATATCACTTTTTTACCGACCGAAGCGGCAATCTTTATGAAAACAGTTTAGGTAGATTTGCTCAATCACCTATCCAATGGAACGGTTATCGTAGTGGTGGCAGCTCAGTATTCCAGGGAGCACACAAACTCAGTCAGCCAATAGACAATAAACTAAGAGCTTTTGCGTATCCAAATCCGGTCAGGGATGGTGATGCACGTGTGAGGGTAGAAGGTGGTAGGGGTGAGATCAAAATCAGCATATTTGATGTAACGGGTAAAAAGCTTGTAGAGCAGGCGTATACTGAAGGGATATCGGATAAGTTTGACATTTTGCTCGACACACATAAATTGGTTTTCGGTGTTTATTTCGGAGTAGTTAAATCAGAAAATAGAACGGCGACCTTCAAATTAGCCGTTGAGAAATAATTTGACTTATAGAGTGTCATTACGACGCTAATATATCGGAGGTAATTTATGAATGATAGGTTTTCGGTAAGCAGGCTATTAATGTTGGCTTTAATATTACTTACTCTGTCTTCTCTTGGTTTCGCCCAAGTATTAGATTTTATGATAGAGGATGATTCAGTCACCTCCACACCTGCTAAAACAGAGAACAAATCTGCAGGGAAAGCGATTTTGTTTTCGTCAATATTTCCAGGTAGCGGTCATTTTTATGCCAACAAGAGTTCGGTAGGGACCTTCATTTTTCCTGTGTTAGAGGTCGCTTTTTGGGCTGGCATCATCTATTTCGACAACAAAGGGGATAGCATAGAGCGTGATTATATGAACTTTGCCGATAAGCATTATGACAGATCGTTCCAGCATAGGGTAGAGGATAATTTAATCAATCACGAGGCATCGAGCCCTATATACAGTTCACAGCACTTTCGTTTAGAGGATGTTAATTCACAACATTTTTATGAAGACATCGGAAAGTACAATAAATACATCTTCGGCTGGAAAGACTGGTATGACATCTATTCGTATAACGACCAGATAAGATGGCTTTTCGATAACGATGGAGTCTGGATGGGAAATGCTCCTACACACCCAGATCACAGCTATGACGATCCAAACAGATATGACAAGCCTTACAGTGAATACCGCAACCAGTATATTAGGATGCGTCTAGATGCCCAAGAGAACTATGATAAGAAATATGCTCTCTCTTTCGGTGTAGCTTTGAACAGAGTCGTTAGTGTTATAGACGTAATCCGTGTGACAAACACTTACAACAGGGAGATTCGCTACGCTTCTAACCATCAGTTCTCCATAACTCCAATGATAGTTAATAATCAGCTAACCCCTACTCTTAATTTAACTACAAGATTTTAATCGGGGAGAGAGATGCGTAAGCTTGCAGTACTGGCTCTATTATTATTAGTCGTTTTTGCCAGCGATCTTTCAGCTCAACAGATGAGCGCAAAGAAATCTATGTTATTATCGGCGCTCGTTCCCGGCTTAGGAGAGTATTCTCAAGGCAACAATGTTCGGGGTACTATATTTCTCACAGCCGAGGTTTTAACTATTCTCTCTTATCTGAGGTTAGATAAAGAGATTGAATGGAAACAGAGGTCTTTTGAGCAGTATGCCAATCGATATGCAGGCATCCCTTTAGGTTCTTCCGACTCTTATTATCGGATAGTCGGAAAGTACCAGAGTAGCGACGTATATAACAGCGAGTGGGAGCAGTATTTAAGAAACAGATTTATCATCTATGAAAATGACCCGGAAGCGTATGCATACTACCGCGAGCAGATATTTATCCCTGAAGAAGATTCTTGGGACTGGAGCAGTAGCGACAAGTTTATACGTTATCGTGAGCTCAGGAAAGAGAAACAGCAGATGGAAATCTATATCAACTTTTCTATAGGTGCGGCTGTACTCAATAGGCTGATTAGTGTTATCGACACTGCAGTTATTTCCAAAGGCAACCAAAAGAGTAGCAACACTTTATCAAACCTTAAGGTGATTCCAGACCCAGAGCGATTAGGACACTCATTAGTTTATGAATACAAGTTTTAGATATCTCATTTTAGCCGTTTTACTCCTAACCGCTTGTCTTAGTTTTGCCCAGGGGGCAGAGGGCGTAGCGGAGGGGAGCCCAATAGCCACCATAGGGGTTAACGACAATTATATTAAGCCACAGAGTGTGCTTTTAAAGTCAGTGATTATACCAGGTTGGGGTGAGCTTAACTCCAACAGCAATTCAGGCTACATTTTTCTTTTGACCGAGCTATTTCTTTGGAGCAGCAGATATTACTTTTTAGAAGAGTCGAAAGTATGCCGTAAAGACGCCATTTCATACGCTTTAGTTCATTCGGGCATTGCGCCAGGGAGCTATGATAAGGAGTTTTTAGATTTAATGGGGCGTTACAACAGTTCCGGTTTCGAGCCTGGTGGCTATAACGAATCAATTCTTAGAAAAGCTCAATCTTTATATCCGGAAGATGAAGAAAAGTTCAACAAGTATTTGAACGACAACACTATTACTGATGAATCTCTCTCTTGGAGCTGGAAGTCGAAAGACCACAGA
>JAJBBL010000089.1 GCA_020532365.1 Candidatus Cloacimonadota bacterium
ATAATAGAACAGCCTTAGCGGTCAGCTTAGTCGGTGCTGATGACTTATCCTTAAATATTGAGGGGAACATTGAAGACTTAAATGAAATGAAAGGGCTCTCTCTCAAAGGGAGCTTTGACAACATCGACTTGAGCCTAATTGACCCCCTAAGAGATATAAACAGCGACCTAAACTTTAACCTCATCTTCCAAGCAACCGACCTCAATAACATTGATAACGCTGAAATAGTCTTCTCCAACTCAACTATTGATGGGCTTGACCTAAAAGAACTTGAACTCAAAGCAAAATACATTGCAGAGAATATAGATATTGAAACCTTTAAGCTTAACTTAGAGGGCAATACCTTTGAGACAAGTGGGAGTTACGGTCAAACGAACGACTTGATTTATAAACTATCTCTACATAACCTCTCCCCTATCTTTGACTACTTTTTACCAGAGCTTAACCTGCTTCCACCTACCGTTGAATTGAACGGTAAAGTGGCAGGCGAGATAGACAACCTTATTACTAACGGCAAACTTAATATAACTGATATAAAATACGAAGACATTACGGCACAGGGCTTATCCATAGACTATGATCTATCTTTACAAGACTGGGCTATCAATACCGTATCGGCTAACGTTGTAGTAGATTCAACCACGCTTAACTCCATTGCAATAGACAAGATAGGAGTGAATGGAAAGCTTGCTGAAGACACAGTTCAACTGACGATAAGAGTAGACCAAGATACAGATAATTACGGAACACTTAGTTCAACTATAGATCTCAAGGACGACATCGTAGTGTATCCGCTTGAGTTGGACATAAATGTAGGAGAGTTACATTTTACGCTTGAAGATGGTGATATTAAGTATGGCACTAATAAGCTTGAAATCAACAGCTTTGTGCTTACAGATGGATCTCAAGTCCTCTCCCTATTGGGCTTCGTTAGCCCCAATGAAGAGATAGGTATGGAGCTCAACATCAGCAACTTAGACCTTACAACCCCCTCCCTATTCATAGACAACTACCCCATTACAGAAGGAGCTCTCAACTTAGACCTAAATGCGTCAGGACTCTTTGACACCCCAAACATTAAGCTTGATATAGAGTTAAATAACGTAGGGCTCGCTGATTTGGACGACATAGAGCTCAAGACCAACCTTTTATATAATAGTGAAGCCAAATTAGCTGAAGCCTCTCTATCGTTCTCCTATCACGATGAGGAATACTTAAACTCCTCCCTTTATCTACCGGCAGACCTGTCATTGAGTGAAGGATTTCAAATAGATAGTAGCGAGAATGCAAAGTTAGAACTATCCATCAAAGAGATCGACTTATCTAATTTTAAAGAGCTGATCCCAGATATACAGAGTCTGAAAGGGTTGCTTGCAGCAAATATAACGGTAGAAGATAAAGGGACCGATCTCTCGCCAAAAGGGGAGCTGAGTTTAGAGAACGCCGCCTTTGGTATTAAAGAATTAGGGATTATATATGATGATGTTTCCCTTCATTTGAAATTAGACGAGAACAACCTCTATCTAACCGATCTCAAAGTGAAGTCAGACAAAGGTAAACTCTCTCTCGATGGACAACTCACACACAATGGAAGTTTTGATTTGGAAAAGATGACTAACCTATCGCTCAAAGTTAAGGCTGATGACTTCCCCGTCATATCGACGGAGGCGATAGACATTATTATCGATACCGATATTGAGGTTTCAAATACGTTGTCGAACCCAGTTGCCAAAGGTGTTGTCACAATACCCAGCGGCAAAATTGATGTCGATAAGCTTATGGCAAACTCACATCACTCCACTAATTTTGACAAGCCCCTACTTGTAGCCGCAAGAGAGACAGAGGAGGACGACACGGCAGACGAAGAGTTTGCTCTACCCCTCTTCGACCCCGCCTCCAACATTAAAGCTGAGGTTACTCTGAGCATCCCCAAAAACTTTTGGATACGCAGCTCTGATATGAACATTGAGCTCGGCGGCAGCATTGATGTTTTAATTAACGACGGTAATATACGGCTATTTGGCAACGTAAACACACTCCGCGGCTTTTACATTTTTTATGGTAAAAGATTCGACTTAATAAACGGAGTGATCACTTTCTCAGGTGGCGAGCTCTTAAATCCAAATCTAAATGTGGAGACTGTTTACAAGTTCAGAGGGGCTAACTCAAGAAACAACAGCTTAAGCCTGCTCGTCTCAGGGGATTTAGAAGACGTCGAGATCACATTCCTGCTCAATGGTGAGCAAATAGAGGAGGGTGACGCTATCTCCTACATCTTGTTTGGCCGCTCATTTGACGAGCTGAGCCAGAATGAACAGGGTGAAGTATCCAGTCAATCTGCTATTATAAGCAACTTTTTCGCTAACAAGGTGGCAGAACAAGTAGCTTCAGTAGTCGGTGACAGGCTCCAGTTAGACTTATTAAAGTTTAGCTCAGACACTACCAAATCACAGTTTGGCATAGAGGTAGGAAAGTATTTAACCGACGACCTCTTCATTAGTTATAAACGGGACTTTAGTTTTAGCGACAGCAAGGAGCCGGTTTATGAGGAGATTATCGTTGAATATGAGCTTATTAAAAACTTGTTTTTACAGGCAATTAAGGGTGACTCAAAAGCGAGCGGTTTAGACTTAATCTGGCGGATGAGATGGAAATAATAGTTAGCAGTTAAAACGCTTCTGTGCTGATTATTATTAGGTTTGTCGACTCCGGTGTTATACCAAAGTCAATTCTCAACAAGGGACTATCCCCCTCTAAAGCTCTAAATCTTATCCCCATTCCAAAAGACAGTTTATAGTTTTTCAATTCCCAATCGTCAACTGTTGAAAACACCGTCCCCAACTCAGGAAATAGCACTAAGCCGACCCTTGAACCAAACTCGCCACTGAATGGGAATAGCCGATACTCTGCTCGGAACGCATTAACTTTACTGTTTATAAAACGTGAGCGGTTATATCCACGTAAGTAGTTACCCAACTGATACATTCTTTGGAACGGCACTCCATTAGTCTGCGACCCTAAAAAAGCCTGGATTGCTACAGAGTGCCCCTTCTTCAGAGGCAAATATTTTCGATAATCGACTACATAGTTACTAAACTGATAGTCACCCACAAGAGTATCTTCA
>JAJBBL010000102.1 GCA_020532365.1 Candidatus Cloacimonadota bacterium
AAATTCAAGTTCGAGTTTGATGTGTACATCAAAAGATGGTCCCTTCGTCTATCGGTTAGGACGGGAGATTCTCAGTCTTCAAAGAGGGGTTCGATTCCCCTAGGGACTATAGATACCAGCCTTAAAAGGCTGGTATTTTAGTGTTTAACTAAACGCAAGGAAATATCTATGATAACAGCAGCAAATATAACATTAGCATACGGAACACAAACACTTTTTAAAGATGTGAGTCTTAAATTTACCAGTGGCAACTGCTACGGAGTAATTGGGGCAAACGGAGCTGGAAAGTCGACGTTTCTTAAAATCTTAAGTGGAGAGATTGAACCTGATAAAGGTGAAGTCATTGTTGGGCACAACCAAAGAGTTGCAGTCTTACAACAAGATCACTTTGCTTTTAACGACTACACAGTTTTAGATACAGTCATTATGGGTTATAAGAGGTTGTATGAAGTTAAAAGTGAAAGAGATGCCATTTATGATAAAGAGGACTTTAGCCAAGAAGATGGTTTAAAAGCTGCTGAGTTAGAGGGGGAGTTTGCCGATTTAGGGGGCTGGGAAGCTGAAAGTGAAGTTGGAATGCTTTTAGATGGACTAGGAATTGGGGAGAACTTTTTAGACAAAAAGATGGAGAGCATTGAAGATAATCTAAAAGTTCGTGTTCTTTTAGCCCAAGCACTTTTTGGAAACCCTGATATTCTTTTACTAGACGAGCCCACTAACCACCTTGATTTAGAATCTATTCACTGGTTAGAAAACTTTTTAGGGGAGTTTAACAACACAGTTATTGTTGTTTCTCACGACCGTCACTTTCTAAACAGTGTTTGTACCCACATCGTTGATGTAGACTTTCAGAAGATTCAACTCTATGTAGGAAACTACGATTTTTGGTATTTATCGAGTCAACTCGCTTCCAAACAACAAAAAGATGAAAAAAGAAGAAGAGAGGAGAAGATTGCTGAACTTAAAGAGTTTATTCAACGCTTTAGCAGTAACCTCTCAAAAGCTCGCCAAGCTACCAGTAGAAAGAAGTTAATTGATAAATTAACAATAGATGATATCAAACCCTCATCGCGCCGTTTCCCATACGTTGCTTTTAAAAGCGAAAGAGATATTGGGCGCAACGTCTTAAAAATTGAGAATCTAAGCAAAAAAGGGGAGGATGAATCTCACTCGTTAAACAACCTCTCTTTAACTATAAACCCAAAGGATAAAGTTGCCTTTGTTGGACCCAATCACAACTTAAAAACTTTGTTCTTTGAAATAATTAGTGGCAATTTGAAAAGTGAAGGGGGCTCTTACGAGTGGGGAGTTACTACCTCAACTAGCTATTTCCCTAAAGAAAACGACTATTTATTTGAAGGGGATATGAGCATCATCGATTGGTTAGCCCAATACTCTGAAGAGAAAGATGAAACATTTTTACGCTCCTTTTTAGGAAGAATGCTCTTTTCTGGTGATGAGGCACTTAAAAATATTCAAGTGCTTAGTGGAGGGGAGAAAGTGAGGTGTCATCTTTCACGAATGATGTTGGAACAACGCAACGTATTAATTTTTGATGAACCAACAAGCCACTTAGACTTAGAGGCTATCACAGCATTAAACAACGCCCTTATCGATTTTACTGGTGTTATACTGTTTAACAGCCATGACCACCAATTTGTTACCTCGATTGCCAATAGAATTATTGAATTTGCCCCTAATGGGAAAGTAATCGATAGAATGATGAGTTTAGAAGATTATTTGAACAATGAGGATGTCAAAAAACTTAGATATGAGTATTATAAAGGTGAGAGTCGAATAATGATTTAAGGAGCAAGCTTATGTTACTTGTTGTCGATATTGGTAATACAAACGTAGTTATGGCCCTCTACAATGAGAAGATGTGGGCTGCTAGTTGGCGGATTCATAGCGACCAGATGAAAACAAGTGATGAGTATCTTGTAATCATTGAGAGGATGTTAACTCAAAAAGGGTTTAAGCCAAAAGATATCTTAAAAGGGATTATTAGCTCAGTAGTTCCAAACCTTACCCGCTCATTTCAAAAAGTAGTTTATGAACTTAGTGGAGTAAAACCAATCACAGTGACTCACGACAGTGGGGTAGGTATAAATAGAGAGACTGTACCAAGTGAATTGGGAAACGACCTATTGGCTAACGCTGTAGCAGCTAGAGCTATCTATCCTGATGAGAATGTTGTTGTGTTAGATTTTGGAACTGCCCTTACCTTAACTGCAGTGAGTAACAAAGGGGATATCTTAGGAGTCTCAATTGTTCCAGGATTAGTGACAGCAGTAAACTCGCTCTTTTTAAACACAGCTCAAATACCTCAAGTACAATTAAGAGTTCCCGATAAAGTTTTAGGTAGAACAAGTGAACAATCTATTCAAAGTGGAATTATGTTTGGTTATGCTGGTTTGGTTAAAGAGTTAATTGATAAGACAGAAAAAGAGATCTCAAGTAGTGTGAAGGTTATAGCAACTGGGGGCCTTTCACACACTATGGCCCCCCTAATTGGTAGAATTGATCGTATTGAACCTTTACACACCTTAGAGGGTTTAAAGATCATAGCAGAGGCTAATTAGATCACAAATCTCCCTTTCTCCATTATTTTAACTTTATCACCACTAAAAGTGGTTGCCACAATGTCTAAATCGTCTGAACCAATCATAAAGTCGGTGTGAACTAAAGAGCGGTTACACCCCACCTCCATAAGTTGCTGGTCGCTACTTAGCAAATGGGCATTTGATAAACAAGAGGGGTAACCCGATCCAAGAGCAATATGACAAGAGGCATTCTCATCGTATAAGATTGAACTAAAAATCTTGTTTGATTTGCTGATAGCTGAATCTTGATCAACTAAGGCAACTTCACCCAAATAGCGAGCTTGATCATCAATTTCTAAAAACCTTTTAATAATCTCATCCCCAATTTCAGCTTTAGCATCGATAACCTTCCCATCTTTAAAGGTGAGTTTAAGATTTTCAACATTGGAATCTAAAACAGAGACAGGGCGAGTGGTAGTTACATAACCATCAACTTTTAATCTGTGTGGGGTAGTGAATACCTCTTCAGTGGGG
>JAJBBL010000081.1 GCA_020532365.1 Candidatus Cloacimonadota bacterium
GACGGCGGAGATACTTGGATTCAATACCCAGATGGTAATCATTTCCTACCGTCACAAGGGGATGATTGGGAAAGAATAGCTTTTGATTTGCCAGAAGCTGTATATAATCACGAAAATGTCCGTATAAGATGGACGCTCAACTCAATGGCTGGTGTGACCGGTGGTTGGTGTGAGATACAAGACGTAGTGGTAACAGGTTATCCTGCTTACACATTGACTATTGCCTGTGACGGAGAGGGAAATACAGAGCCTGAGCCGGGTGCATATTCATTTGATGAAGGACAGTCCGTTCGAGTTGAAGCACTGGCAGAAGTCGAAGGCTGGATTTTTCATAAATGGGTTGTTGACGGTGAGGAGATAGAAGAGGCAGAGCTCACCATCTTTATGGATAAAGACAAGGTAGCTACTGCATACTTTATAGAGTGGCCTAATCCGGATCCTACAGTAGCTATTGAATCACAACCACAGGATGGTGCTACAAGGGTTCCAACAGACACAGAATTAGGTTGGACATATCGACACAATGAAGATTATAAAAATCCTCTGGGATACCGATTAATAATTGGTAAATCATCGACATTAGAAGATGCTACCGAGCTTTATGTAGCAGGTGGACCTGGTGAGTATCTTGTTTATCCTCCGATAGATTTAGAACAATCTACAGAATACTTCTGGCAAGTAGTTCCTACAACAAATGGTGGTGGAATTATAAGAGCAAATATCTTAGATAACGATGATGCTACCAGAGGTGATGCAGAAGAATGTCCTATTTGGTCGTTCAAAACTTCATTTGAAGTCATAGATAGAGTTACCTGGGCTGAGGACTTCACCGATAGAGAGTTCCCACCTGAGGGATGGGGAAGTCTGCAAGTAGCAGGTGAAGGGTTGTTTGAAAGAAGCATTTATGGTGACGATCCTGAAACTGGACCATATAGTAGCCCAGGAATGGCAGCATTCTTTAGCCACGAATATGCTGCTGGTACTTCCGCTGCTTTGGTCACCCCAAAGATTGATCTTGAAGAGGGTGAATACAGATTTAGCTTCTGGATGTATAGAGACCACGCATTACACGACAAAGCTGATCGTGTAGTTCTTTACAAAAACAACCAACCTAACTTAACAGGCGCTACAGAGATTCAAACTTATCACAGAACTACAGCGTTAGAGCCTACTGAAGAAGAAGAGGGTTGGCATTACTATTCAAGAATAGTCCAGATTTCAGGTACTGAGCCTGAATATATAATTATCAAAGCGATCGGCGAAGGTGGAAACAACATGTATCTTGACTACGTCAGCTTAGAGTATGCACCAGCTAATCCAACATTAGACGTTACGCCGATAGCTCACAATTTTGGCAGACAAAAGATCCATACTGAAAGTGAGCCAATGACCTTTACTCTGAAAAATATTGGTAGTGGAGTTATTACGTTAGATCCCGACAAGATAATATTGGAAGGTGACGATCAAGATAGCTTCATCTTAACTAATATCGAAGAGCAAATTGAGCTGAGAGCCGAAGAATCGACTACTATCCAGGTAACTTTTGCACCCGAATCAGTAGGCGAAAAGAGAGTAGACTTAATCATCGATGATAATATCCAACCTCCCTCACTTTTGATTAACCAGCTCAGAAAAGGGAACGGTGTTGATACTGAACAAACAAGATCAAACCACATTGTCAATATATCAGGAGTAGGATATGAGACAATTCTGTATCTACCACTAGTAGAGAGTTTTGACGCCTCTGAAAAACCAGAAGATTGGAAAGCTGTTCCAGGAGGTACCTCAAATTGGGTTATCTCAGAGACTGCTGAAGCAGGCGGTGAATCATTCGAGTTGAAATGCGAAAAGATCGGCGACACTGGTTATACCCGCTTCTCAACCCCAGCTATTCATACAGACGGAATGACTCTGCTTCTATTATCATTCAAACATAAGTTAAATGTTACAGGTGATAATGTAGAAGTTACGATAGAGGCAAGTCATGATGAAGAATACTGGCAAGAACAATTATGGCAGCTCAAAGCTGAAGATGTAAGTGATGGTGCTGAAGAGGTGGTTACCTATATTGTACACCCTATATTTGAGAAAACATATATCTCTTGGGTAGTACAGGGTGATGATGAGGACTTCGATAGCTGGTATATTGACGATATTAAAGTGGAAATGTCTGACTTGAGACGTATTTCAGGAATTGTCACCTCACCATTTGATCGTGCTGAACTTCAAGGCGCATTAGTTGAGATAATTGATACAGACCTAAGTGCCCTTACAAATATGTATGGCATATATCATATCATTGGTACCCCAATGGGTATTTTTGATATCAAAGCCTCTTATGAAGGGCATACCACCCATACATACGAAAATTATGAGCTCGGAGAGGATAAAATCACGAATATTGATTTCATTCTCCATGAGAAAACATCATTAAATATTACTGGTAGAGTTGTAGGTAGCGACGATCCTGCTAATGGCTTAGCTGATGCTCAACTTATCTTAGCTTTGGATGACTATAGTGAAAGCATTATTACTGATGAAACTGGTTACTTTGCATTCGAATGGATGCCACAGTATAACACTTATGAGCTGAGAATAATACATCCAAAATATGAAACTATCATTAGAGAAATAGTCGCCGAGTTCGATGATATCGAATTAGGAGACCTCTATATGAAGGAGCTAACCTCTCCGCCAGTCAACGTGGTGGCAGAAGTACAGAACAATGATGAACTCTTATTGAGCTGGGAAAAAGCACTGACTCCGGCTACAGGAGAGTGGTTGGAGACCTTTGCTGAAGGTGTGTTGCCACAAGGCTGGGGAATAACAGGCGTAAACACAGACACTTCAGGTGAATATCCCGGCTACTGGACTATCATTCAAGACGCCTCGATAGATGAAAACTATGGTGCTATAATATTTTGGAGTCTTGAACACCAAGACGAATGGTTGATAACTAATGAGTTTATCTGCCCTACAGGTGACTTATCCTACTGGACTTTTGGCTACCAAGGATCACAAAAAGGTGATAACTATTACGTTAAAGTTTCTAC
>JAJBBL010000080.1 GCA_020532365.1 Candidatus Cloacimonadota bacterium
TCTAACTTCTTTAACGTAGTCGAACTCGGGTTTGTCAAAAACATCGGTAGCTTTTTGAGGTTGAGGAATCCAATAACCTACCCAGTTCTCATTGGGTACCGGCTTCAATGTTACCGTCGTGTTGTCATAATCAACCGCAGTCCCAGGGACAATGAGTTCATACTCTTCATTGTCTATAAATTCCAACTTATAGCCACCGGTTTTCACTAAATCCAAATTATCATCCCAGCCGTTATCCCATTCTAATTTGACATTGTCCTGTGCATACACATTCTCTAACACTTCTAAGTCGGTAAGTGGCTCTAATACTTCAGCAAAGTCGATTCCATTATACAATAGTACAGGAAATGATTCCCAATAGACCGTTTTCCCTTTATACACCTTGTGATAACCATGCTTTGGATAATTATGCACACCAGGCTTATCTTGCCATTTCAGATATGGATAAGTGGTATAATCTTCCATTGCCCATACGTTATAGAAGTTCCAGTCAGTGTATTCAGAATTATCTCTTACCATATCGACAGTCATTAGGCCTTCACCTGTATCATTCGTACCAGATATATTCTTATAAGAGGTAACTATATCCCAATAGGAGTTATTTATAGTATTGTTTCCTCCTTCAGAATTACCAATCAAGCCGCCGACATTTAAAGAACCGCTTACTTTACCTATAGAATATGAATTTGAGACTATGCTTCTATATCCAAGGTAACCCACTAAGCCGCCAACATTAGCTTCCCCTTCAATATTGCCAGTCGCATAGCAGTCTTCAACGCTCATAAAGGTATTTGATGCTATATCAGTAAAGTTACCCACTAAGCCACCAAGTCGATGATTAGCTTTAATATGAGTTGCTGCGAAACACTCTTTCAAACTAAAACTATAAATACCTGTACCAATTAGGCCGCCAACATTGTTCACTGTACCTATATTGTGAGTTCGATATATTGAGCCCTGTGAAGAACATTCTTTTGCTCCCCCTTTATAGCCTAAGCCCACAAGGCCACCGATATTAGAGGAGTCACCAAATATACCTATCCCAATATGTGTTGAGGAATCTTCGATATTATCAGCAATGCCGCGATTATCCTTTCCATAACCTATCAATCCACCTATATTTTCTGAAGCCTCGCCAATTATTCCACCCTCTACAGAACAAGAGGTCATTTTCGAACCAAACTGATAACCGATTAAGCCACCTATGTTCTCAGAATTATCTACCTCTATAGACAAGTCTGTAATTACGCTGTTATCAATATCTGCATTGTTCACATACCCTATAGCACCACCGACGTTGTTAGCTGAGGTAGCCTCTATAGATGCATTGTTTACGCTTATATCAGCCAACGTAACCCCTAAGTATGTTGATGACGGTAGATTTCGTGATCTCGTCTGATAATAGCCTATAACACCACCGACATTTTCTTGGCCTTCTATTTCAATACTGCTTGCAGCTATACTATGATCGAGAGTACCGTTTCCTATTATATAATTATTGTAAGCGTAGCCGATTGCTCCACCAACATTCTTAGCTCCCTTCAGAGTAACACCATCAACTACGATATCGTTCAATCTGATATAAACAGGATTATAGTTATAATTTGGATTACTTACGTCTATAGAGCAGTAACCGATGACACCGCCTATGTTTTCATTGTTCAAATAGCTTCCTGTAACCGAGGTATTCTCGACAGTAACTCCTTTTATCGCAGAGTTATCAGCAAAGACGTTCTTTCTTTCAACTTTTCCATACAAACCTCCAATATTCTTCTTCCCAGATACTCTTGAATTACTCACAGAAATATTTTTAGTATAGGTGTCTATCAGCTGACCCGCTAAGCTACCAACGTTTTCTGTTCCGTGAACACTAAAGTTATCCAGAGATATATCAATAAATTTAGCATTCTTTACGACACCAAAGAGACCTATTTCCGTTGAACCTGAAACCCCTTGTAGGTTACTAATAACATAACCATTTCCATTGAAACTTCCTGTAAATGCTTCATATACGTTACCAATTGGAAGCCAACCATCTGAGATAAAAAATGGAAATATTGAAAAGTCGATATCATCTGTCTGAACAAAATGTTTATCCATTATAAAAGAGTTTCTCATTAAGAATAAATGATGCCAGGTAAACACTTCGTAAGGAGATAATTCAGTCCCTTCCCCTTCAAAATAATCATCCAATATATCTTTTTTTATAAGTGTTGAGATTACTGGATAACCTTCATTCATTGGGAAAATATGTCCCGGCAAGTTTGGTAGGACTTCATCTGGAAGCCAAGTACTGAAAAATCTCCACTGGTTGTAAGTGTTCATTCCGTATGGATAATTAGTCATTTCAGCGGTAGTCTTTCCTTCACCTCCTGCCGATCTCCACCAATTAGAGCTTTCAATATCCCAGTAGCTATTAGAAACAACACTACCCAGCTCACTACAGCCTACTAATCCGCCAGACTCAAGATATGGTAATATGGTGATGATCTCACCTGTCGAATAACTTTCGACTATGGTGCTACCCGTCAGTTTACCAATTAATCCCCCCAATTTGTCCCAAGCTTCGACTGGGCCTCTTGAATAAGTGTTAATTGTAAAACTATTCTCCATATGCCCTACAAGGCCACCAACTTCCTCCTCGCCTTGAACTTCATTTTTAGAGTAACAAAGCCTGATGTCAGAAAACAGTTGATAGCCCAAAATACCGCCAACAGAATAGTTGCCCTCAACCGTAAGCTCTTCGGCAAACGAGTTTACTAAACAAGACATAGGATAGTTAGGGTAATACTTACTATTTATTCCGTCCAAGCTCATCTGTAGCTGATCCACCATCTTATCAAAGTAGTCATGAACATCAAATCTGCCTGAAGGTTCTTTTGACGTACCGCCAGACAGTCTTTTATTAACATAGTAAGGAAATGGCGTTGCCAAACTGCCAATAATACCGCCCACTATATTGTCCCCTTTAATAGAACCAGATATAACTGAACAATTAAATACAAAAGTGTTGATAGCTATACCAGAAAGGGCGCCAACGCAACTTGCAGAA
>JAJBBL010000002.1 GCA_020532365.1 Candidatus Cloacimonadota bacterium
CATTTGCTTGCGATACGCTTCTAATAGCGGTTGGGCTTGAGTCACTCAACGAGTTTACTCAGGAGGCTGAAGTAGCTGGGATACCGGTGTATGCAGCTGGTGACTCTGATGAAATTGCAGAAGCTTCTTCTGCAATGTTTAACGGTAAAATCACAGGGCTCAAGATTGCTAAAGACTTAGGTGCAGAGATAGATGATATTCCTCAAGAGTGGTATCAGAAAGCTGAAGTGCTTAAAAAACATCCGGGTGAAGTGCACCAACAAAAGTTTTCAGACGTTGAAGAGGGTGTGATGCCAGTGATCCACTGCTTACAAGAGATACCTTGTAATCCGTGCAGTACTGTATGCCCGCTACAATCGATTCAACTAAAAGATGATCCTTTGATGGGACTGCCTCAATTTGTGAACAAATGTATTGGCTGTAATAAGTGTCTCTTGATTTGCCCTGGTTTGGCTATTACGTTGGTTGATTACAGAAAAGATAAGGAGAATCCGACAGTTACTTTGCCCTATGAGATAGGAAATTATCCGGTCAAGAAGGGTGATAAAGTGAAATGTGTTAATATAGACGGAGACTTTTTAGCTGAGCTTGAAGTAATCGATGTAGTAGCTAACGCGAGTGTTAAAACAGAATTAGTAAAGGTATTGGCACCGAGAGAGATCGCAAAAAGAGTGGTTTCTTTTAGAGTTCAAGATGAGTCTATTACACAGCCGCTTGCCGAGCCGATAATTACTGAGTTTGCTTCAGACGATTCATTAGTCTGCTTATGTGAAAGAGTTACAGTTGGTGAAGTACGAGCTCTGATCCGCGAAGGGGTAACCGACATCAATCAGATCAAAGCTATTACACGATTAGGAATGGGCCCTTGTGGTAGCAAGACTTGTGATACTCTACTGAAGCAGGTCTTTAGAGAAGAGGGATTTGGTATTCAGGATGTGGTAGAAAACACAAAGCGTCCTGTATTCGTGGAGGTTCCACTTAAATATTTTGTTAACGCTGATGAGGGAGAGTAAAGAGAGATATGAAAAACTACGATGTAATCATAATTGGTGCAGGTTCTGTCGGCGTTCCCACTGCTCTCGCTCTTGCTGAAAGTAAGGTTAAAGCTTTGGTGATAGACTCGTTAGCCTCTTCAGGTCAGGGTAATAATAAAAAAGCGATTGGTGGGTTAAGAGCGACTCACTCAGATATTGGTAAGATAAAGCTCGGGCTTCGAAGCATAGAAATTATATCCAATTGGAAAGAAAACTATGGTGATGAATTGCAGTGGATATCTAACGGCTACAGCTTTCCTGCGTATACAGATGAGGATGAGAAAAAACTTAAAGATATAATGAAGATTCAACACTCGTATGGGTTAAACATAAAATGGATTAGTCCTGAAGAATATGCTGAATTAGTGCCCGGAATAGCGATGACTGGCTTAAGAGGATCAACTTATTCACCAGAAGATGGTTCTGCTTCACCTCTTTTGACAATTACCGCACTCCACAGGCGTGCAGAAGAATTAGGTGCTGAATTTAGATTTAACGAAACGGTAACCTCAATTAAAGCCATTGGGGACAATGAGTTCAGAGTAGTGACAGATAAAGGTGAATACCAATCTGAATACTTGATCAACGCAGCGGGTAATCACGCCAGTGAAATAGGGAAGATGCTAAATCTTGACCTTCCTGTAAGACCAGATAATCACGAAGCAGGTATTACCGAACCGGTAAAACGCTTTTTCGGCCCAATGGTGGTAGATATTAGGTCGACAGACGATTCAGAGAACTTCTACTTCTATCAGAATTACGAAGGGCAAGTCATATTCTGTTTGACTCCAAAACCACCTATTTGGGGTATTGACAACGATTCGACATCTGTCTTTCTTCCGCAGATTACCAAACGGATGCTAACACTCTATCCAAGGCTATCAAACTTGAAAGTGAGAAGGACTTGGCGTGGACAGTATCCAATGACTCAGGACGGTTCTCCAATATTAGGGTTGACTGAAAAGTATCAAAATTATATAAATGCTATAGGTTTCTGTGGTCAAGGATATATGCTTGGACCTGGTGTAGGTGAGCTACTGGCTCGTCTTGTCACTAAGAGTCTGAGCAAAGAAGACGAAGAAATACTTTCTGGTTTTTCACTCTACCGCGACTTTAGTTCAACAGAGGCCTTGAAATAGGAATGAAAAGATTAAGATATCATTTTGAAAGGAGAGATATTATGTTTAGAAAACTAACTCTTGCACTCTTGATTGCTACAGTATGCTTCTCTTTGTTTGCAGAAGCTCAGAAAGTAGCTGTCATAGATTTTGAAGCACAAGACAAAAATACAAGAACTATTGCCAACCAAATGATGAACACAAAGAGGGGCGATTTTGTTGCCATTATATCGAATAATGACAATTTAGAGCTCTTCGACTTAGAGCAAACGCAGAAAGCTTATGGTGAATTAGGTCTATCCAGCGTTAGAAATATGACGAGTAGCCAGGTAAACGAGCTTGGTACAAAGTTAGGTGTAGACGTTGTTATTTGGGGAACGGTGTCAGATTTAAGTGCTACAGAAATCAAGATTATGGCTAACCTTTTAAGTCTTAAAACTAAAAGTATTAGCCAATACTCATTCAATCTTCGCAAAAAGAGCTCAGATAGACAAGCAGGTCTTAAGGTAGAGCTTATAGATAAAATCGAAGAGATAGCGGGTGGCGAGATTGCCCGATTATTCAAAATAGGTGAACAGCACTTAGCAGCTCAGAATTACTTAGGTGCTGAAGATATGTTCAAAAAGGTTATTGAAATAGATAATCAAAACTTAGACGCCTACTTTAACTTAGGGTATATCCGTTTCATACAAAACGACTTTGAAACATCTGAAGAGTACTACCAGCAAGGGTTAAATATTGATCCAGACGATGAAAGAATACTGAACAATATCGCAGAAGCACAGCGTAGATCTGATAAAAATCTGGAAGCTATCGAAAACTTAGAACGACTTGCTGAGCTTAAACACGATGAACTTATTTGGTTCCGTATAGGTAATATCTACAATGAGATTGAG
>JAJBBL010000174.1 GCA_020532365.1 Candidatus Cloacimonadota bacterium
GGTCCATCATCTTTAGGAGTTTCTGCTTGTTGCTCAAACCCTTCAGCTCCAGCCGCTTCACCTTGTGCCGCAGCTTGCTCTTGTTGCATTTGTTGGTATATAATTTCACCAAGCTTTTGAGCTTTCTTGGCTAAAGTATCACGCGCCTGCTCATACTCCTCTTTTGTACTACCACTTTCGAGTGCTTCCTTAGCCTCTTTAATGGCCTCTTCAACCTCTTTTTTCTCGTCATCGCTAAGCTTATCAGCATGCTCTTCGAGACTCTTTTCAGTAGAGAAGATCATTGTGTCTAACTCGTTTTTCGCCTGCACATTCTCTTTTCTCTGCCTGTCTTCTTCAGCGTGTAATTCAGCCTCTTTAACCATTTTGTCGATCTCTTCCTGACTTAATGAGCCTGTTCGATCTATTTTGATAGACTGCTCTTTGCCGGTCCCTTTGTCTTTCGCACTGACGTGTAAGATACCGTTAGCGTCAATATCAAAAGTCACTTCGATTTGTGGCATTCCACGTGGGGCAGGGGCAATCCCTACCAGGTCGAAGTTACCGAGAGTTCTGTTGTCTCTCGCCATTGATCTTTCACCTTGTAATACGTGGATCGAGACGGCAGTTTGGTTATCAGCTGCAGTTGAGAAGACTTGGCTCTTCTTGGTCGGTATTGTTGTGTTTCTTTCGATAAGCGTAGTCATTACTTCGCCCAGTGTTTCGATACCGAGTGAGAGTGGTGTGACGTCGAGAAGTAAGATATCCTTAAGGTCTTCATCACCTGAGAGAATACCACCTTGGATAGCTGCTCCAACTGAAACTACTTCGTCTGGATTAACGTTTCTGTTCGGTGTTTTGCCAAAGAACTTTTCAACAGCCTCTTGTACCGCTGGTATCCTTGTGCTACCGCCGACGAGGATGACTTCATCGATATCTGAAGTAGAAAGCTTTGCGTCTTTCAAAGCTAATTGGCAAGGCACTATCGAACGCTCGATAAGATCAGAGGTCATTCTATTGAACTCTGAGCGTGATAAGGTTAAGCTCAAGTGTTTAGGTCCACTTGCATCTGCTGTTATATAAGGGAGGTTGATCTCAGTGCTCTGTGTGCCTGAGAGCTCTATTTTAGCCCTTTCTGCAGCTTCACGTACGCGCTGCAGAGCCATCGGGTCTTTAGATAGGTCTATGCCGTCAGACTTCTTGAACTCGTCAAGAATCCAGCTCATCACTCGCTGATCAAAGTCGTCACCACCGAGATGAGTGTCGCCATTAGTTGAGAGTACTTCCACCACACCTTCAGCTATGTCTAAGATAGAGATATCAAAAGTTCCACCACCTAAGTCGTAGACGGCAACTTTCTCTTCTTTGTTGTTTTGGAGACCGTATGCTAAAGCGGCAGCGGTCGGCTCGTTTATAATTCTTCTAACTTCTAAACCGGCAATAATTCCGGCATCCTTAGTAGCTTGTCTTTGTGCGTCATTGAAATAAGCTGGTACGGTAACCACAGCCTCTGTGACTTTCTCTCCTAAGTGTGCTTCAGCGGTCTCTTTCATCTTCTGCAAGATCATAGCTGAAATCTGTTGCGGATTGTAGTCTTTATTGTCGTTGCTGATGTGTACTATCGCTTCGCCGTTTGACTGCTTTTTCACTTCGTAGCTGACATTTTTAACCTCTTGGGCTACTTCGTCAAGCTGACGCCCCATAAATCTCTTAATCGAGTAAACAGTGTTTTTTGGGTTAGTGATTGATTGTCGCTTTCCTAACTGTCCGACAAGTTTCTGACCATCTTTAGTAAATCCAACAACAGAAGGGGTAGTTCTTCCACCTTCAGCATTCTCTATAACTACAGGCTTTCCGCCTTCCATAACGCTTACACAGGAATTGGTTGTACCTAAGTCAATTCCGATTATTTTTCCCATAAATCCTCCTTGATTATCTATTCATTTTCTTTTTTATTGTTATTCATCTGCTAAACCGGCCGAAACAGCTACTTTAGCCGGCCTAATTACTTTATTGTTTAATACGTATCCATTTTGGATAACAGAGATTATCTTGTCCTTCTCCACTTCTGATGGGGGACAGGCTAAAGCTTCGTGGAACATCGGATCGAATTCTGCATCCTCAGCTTCGATCTTCTCTAATCCTTCATTCTGTAATATTTTAGAGAACTTTCTTTTTATAGCCTCCATCCCTGTGAAGAGAGGGCTTTCTCTATCCTCTTCCGGTGTGTTTTCGAATGCACGTTCAAAGTCATCTAATATATCACATAGCTTTAAGATTAACGACTCATTTGCGTTTTTGATCCAGTTGAGTCTCTCTTGATTAGAGCGTCGCCTGAAATTCTCAAACTCGGCCAAAGTGCGCATATATTTGTCATTAGTTTCGGCATTCTTTTTCTCTAAAACAGCTATCTGTAGTAAGAGTTGTCCTTCTTCGGTAAGTACTTCAGTCTCATTATGAGCCTCATCTGACGGCGTTTCTATTTCAATGTTTTTTACCTTATCTTTTTTAGCCATAAGTATTTATGTTCCCCTTTATCTTGCTATATCTCTCTTCTGTGACCCTTCGATTTTGAGATTATTGCCCCTTTTTTGGTCACATCTGTAATGATTTGAGCCATATTCTTAATGATAGGCACGTTCTTCTTATAGTCCATCCGTACGGGGGCTAATACCCCTAAATAACCGGGTATCCCAAAAAGTTCGTACTTGGAGTAGGCTAACGAATAGTTCGACCACTCAGTGAACCCCCAGTCTTCTCCGAAGAGAACCTTGTAGGGCTCATCGGTAATGCTGTTTTGCATAGTTTTGAGTAATACATCCTGCCGCTGAGTAAGAGAGAGAAAGTTTAAGACTTCCCCTTTTGAATCGAACTCTGGTTGCTCTAAGAATTTAACTCCAGCCTCGAAGTGGATATAGTAGCTACTCATCTCCACCAGGGCCTTTCTGAATTCTTGGAGAAAGCGGAGGAATATTAGATTAACTTCCCCCTCTTTTTCAGCTAACTCATCGAGATACTTGTTTTGAATCTCGTGAATTCGCATCCCCTTTAAGTTTTCATTA
>JAJBBL010000054.1 GCA_020532365.1 Candidatus Cloacimonadota bacterium
AGATATTGATAAGCCTCGTGTCTCCTCAATGGATTTATCGGTTATGCCGGTAATTAACCTTGTTTTAACAGGTAACGTCTCCCCTATCGAGCTTTATGATTACGCCGATATGCGCCTCAAGGATCGTTTTGCTCAGATTGAAGGGGTAGCCTTAGTTGAAATGAGCGGCGGGCAAAAACGTGAAATACAGGTACACCTTAACCAGCGTACTATAGAACAGAACGGCATTTCACTTGCTCAGTTAACCGGTGTATTAGGGGCTCATAACCTCGATATGCCTGGTGGACAGTTCAACCGTGATGGACAAGAATACTCGGTTAGACTGCAAGGGCGCGTGGATGACTTAGAGGTGCTCAGAAATTTAGAGATACCCACAAAGAACGGGCTTAAAAAGCTACAAGAAATTGCAGAGGTAAGAGATACCGGATCCGAAGTCAGAGAGAGAACAACCTACTTCAATAACAAGTCCAAAGAGCTTCAGGAAAACTTAGTCAGCTTCGGTTTAGTCCCCAGCCCAGAGGCTAACCCTGTAGAGATTGCTAAAAAGGTTCATCAAGAGCTTCCGGCAATTAAAAGAACACTTCCAGAAAATATGGACATCAACGTCGTAAGTGACCGCTCTAACTTCATTGCGAGCACTATTAACGATACTTTAGGGAACATTATTTTAGGAATTCTCCTTACCGGTCTAATCCTATTCATCTTCCTAAACGACTTAAGGTCGACTTTTATAGTAGCTTTAGCTATGCCGACCTCAATTATCTCCACATTTGTGCTGATGCGCCCCTTTGGCTTGACCTTCAATATTATGACTTTGATGGGGCTTTCAACCTCAACAGGTGTGTTAGTTACCAACTCGGTAGTGGTGTTGGAAAACATCTTCAGGCATAAGAATATGGGTCAGCCGAGAAAGCTTGCAGCGGATGTCGGAACAAGTGAGATAGCAGTGGCTGTGATAGCCTCAACATTGACCAATATTGTCGTCTTCTTGCCTATTGCAACGATGACATCGATGGCGGGTCAAATGTTTAGAGAATTCGCCTTAGTTGTAACATTTGCTACCCTGTTCTCACTCCTCATTTCCTTTACTATGACACCGCTTTTAGCATCACTCATCCTCCCTGAAAAACAAAAGCCTAACAGATTTTCAGCTAAGTTTGATAAACAGTTCCGTAAGCTTGAACTCGCTTACCAGAGGCTGTTGAGTAAAGTTATTAAGAACAAAAAGACTGCCTTTGCATACCTACTTATTGCCGTTGTTTTGTTTGTCGGAAGCCTCTACTTAGCCGGAAAGGTAGGGTTCGAGTTTATGCCGCTGGTAGACGAAGGTAACTTAACCTTAGAGGTCGAACTCCCTGAAGGATACGACTTGAGTGAAACCACTAAGATGGTGAAGCAGATAGAAGAAATTATCTATCAACGCCCCGAGGTAGAGCATATTCTAACCCGTATCGGCTCTAAAGGTAGAATGAGCACAGGTACTAACGTCGCCAGAGCTTCCATAAAATTGATTGATGTTAAAGAACGTGAACTTACCACAAGCCAGGTGGCCGATCTTTATTTGGAAGATTTGGCCAAAATACCTAATACTTCGATAAAGCTTAGAGTGCAATCGGGCTTTATGGGTGGCGGAGGTGGTGGTGGTGCCCCTGTTAGTTTCTATGTGTTAGGACAGGAACAGGATGTCGTTGAGGAGCTCACCAAAGAGATTATGGATAAAATCGTAGCAGTTCCTGGAATCACCAGTGTTGACACCTCAATGAGACCAGGGCGTCCTGAGTTGTCATACAAGCCAAAGTATGACCGAATGGCTGCAGCTGGAGTAACCGTCCAAGACCTCGCCGTTGCGCTCCGCTCGTCGGTAGAAGGGCTCGTGGCTACTCAATATCTCGACCAAGATCGTGAATATGATGTTAAAGTTATGTTAGATAAAGCTGACGTAGATACACCCGCTAAGATTGCTAATATACCGGTAGTAACCTCAAAAGGGATCTTTAAATTTTCACAACTTGCAGATCTCAATTTCACTACTAGCTCCACCAGTCTGATGAGAAAAGATAAATATGCTGCGGTTGAGGTTACAGGCGGAATGATAGCGGGCTATGCTCTGGGTGACCTGAGGGATGGTATACAGAAAGTCATTGATGAAGAGGTGTTTATGCCTACCGGTTATCACATTGAATGGAGTGGTGAAACCCAAATGATGCAAGAGACAACTATCGATATGGCCAAGACATTTCTCTTAGCTATTTTACTCACCTATATGCTTTTAGCAGCTATATTGGAGAGCTTTGTGCAACCCTTGTTTATTTTGGCCACATTGCCCTTAGCACTGATAGGTGTTTTTGCCGCGTTATTCATCACTCAGCAGACTATGAACATAGTTTCTATGATGGCTATAATTATGCTTGTTGGAATTGTGGTCAATAATGCGATCTTGTTACTCGACTATATCAACCAGCTGATTAGGGGTGGCAAGAGAGTACGTGAATCTATTCTTGAAGCTTGTCCTGTGAAACTTAAGCCGGTCATAATGTCGACCCTTGCAATAGTTATCGGTATGTTACCGATGGCGCTTGGCGTAGGTTCTTCTGGACGCGAATTTAGACAGGCTATGGGTATAGTTAGTATTGGTGGGCTTTTAATGTCTGCAATTTTAACTCTATTTATCATCCCCTCTGTCTTCTACATTTTTATCCGCTCGAAGAAACGGGATGAGGCTTAATTAAAAATAATTGCAATCATATTCAATTATAGGGCGTTTTTTAACGCCCTTTTTTATTGCACTAATCTTTAAAGAGGGTTGAACAATTAGCCGCAGATAAAACTCAAGTGGATCAGCCATAGATTATTGGGATAAGTTGGGGAATTTGGTCTGTTTTTACCTAAAATACCCTAAAAAGGACTCGTTTTTCGTCCTTTTTCAGGGTTTTCCTGAAAAATGGACACACCTCTCCTATATCACGCTCGTAAAATCTGTATACTACGCTTTAAGTTGAAGGCAATTGCTCCCATAACCAGATAGTCTGCAGTCTTTG
>JAJBBL010000221.1 GCA_020532365.1 Candidatus Cloacimonadota bacterium
CCGTTGATGATATCGGCTTTAACCTTATCAACTGCAGTTACTACTTCAGCTTTCAGCTCTGCATTTGCAGTGGAATAGCCAACACCTTCATCGACCATTTTCATTTTAACAACTTGGCCTTTAAAAGTGCCATCTTTAACGGCGTTTAGGGCATAGAGAGAAGAGTTTTCAACCCTCTTAAGCATACTTGTAAGTACGGCAGATTTATTGCCTGTGTAAATACCATCTTCATACTGGTCACTATCTACGCCGATAGCCCATACGTTTCTACCTTGACTGCGATACTCTTTTGCCTGAGCAATGGTACCGTTACCGGTTCCGCCAGCAGCAGAAAATATTGCATAAACTCCACTGTCGTACCAGTTTTTAGCTTGTGCTTTAGCTTTTTCAGGGGCGCCCCAGTCATTGGCATAATAGTCAACAATCGATGCGTTTGGTAAAACCGAACGAATTCCCTGAATGTAACCCATCTCAAATTTGGTAATAGTTGAGCCGGGAATTCCACCGATAAATCCAAAGCGTGGATTGGCGATGCCTTCGGCTTTGGCCTGAAGAGCAGCGGCGACACCCACAAGATAAGAGCCTTCCTCTTCACTGTAAATAAACTCCATAACGTTTGGATGACCAACCCAGTCAACGTCAACAATTACAAAGTTTTGATCAGGATAAAGAGGTGCAACCTCACCTAGAGCATCTGCAAATGTAAAACCTGTTACCATGATGATATCGTATCCCTCGTCAGCTGCCTGCTTCAAGTTGGGGATATACATATCCTGTGTTTGTGCTGTTACTACATCGTAGTATTTTCCTCTATTAGCAGGATTGCTAACAGTATCGCCGTAGAAATCGACAATCCCTCTCCAAGCTGCGGCGTTAAAAGATTTGTCATCAATTCCTGTTGCATCAGTTAACAACCGAATTGTTGGTGTTCCATCGGTAGTTTTAGTCTCTATTGCTCCTGCGGCGAATAGCGTGGTGCCGATAACAAGCACCAAAGCGAAGATGAACAATTTTCTCATACGATCCTCCTGTTTGGTCGTTTGTAGCGTTTTGTTGCACTACAATATTACCAAGGTTTGGCAGATTAGGAAAGTAAGAAATGAATATTAATTGCATCCTTCATAATACGGAATTTTAAATTTCACTCTTTAAAAAATCCTTTGTCAGATAGCAAAGCAAATAATTATTTAACTAAAGATAAATTATGATTCTCTTTTAATGGCAAATAGTTAATATGAAAGAATCTCTGCTTGCCAATTTTAAATAGATATTTAAACCTTATTTGCCCCTTAGGGTAAGAAGTTATTATATTTATGAAAACATAATGGAGGTGTTATATGTTCAAGCAATATGAATTGCCTTATGGCTTTGATGCTTTAGAACCTTATATTGATAAGCTTACAATGGAAACCCACTATGGAAAACACCATAGCGGTTACACCAACAATTTCAACGTTGCACTGGAAAAAATTGGATCCAAAGCCACTTCAGCCGAAGAGATTTTAAGATCATTGAATTCAATAAACGATGAGAGTCTTAAAGTTGCAATCAGAAACAACGGAGGTGGGTATTGGAACCATAATCTCTACTTCTCTATTTTGGCTCCCAACGGACTTAAAAAGCCCAAAGGAGCCTTACTGGCTCAAATAAACAGAGATTTTACCTCTTATGATAAAATGGTAGAGACCCTCTCAAATTTGGGGATAAGTCGTTTTGGTTCGGGATGGGCTTGGCTTTCTAAAACAAAAGAGGGAAAACTCGTTGCCACATCTACAGCCAATCAGGACAATCCCTTAATGGAGGACAAAGACCTAACTCCGATTCTCGGTATTGATGTGTGGGAACATGCATACTACTTAAAGTACAAAAACCTAAGGGGCGATTACATCAAAGCTTTTTGGGAGGTAGTGGATTGGACGGCAGTTGAAAAACTGTACGAATTATAGGAAAGAAAGACAAAAGGGGCACTTGCCCCTTTTGCTTTTAGCGGACTTTAAAAGTCACGTCCGAGGACCAAGAAGACCCGTTGTTATCGGTTAGGGTAAGTTCAAACGGGATAACAGAGCCTTCGGGGGCTTTGTCGTCTATTATAAAGATAAATGTATTGCTTTCCCCGCCGACTAGAGTTCGTGATTTTGTACCATAGCGGCTGTTATTGGTCATATAGGAGGCGGCGGGAATCTCCCTTATCTGCAACGTATCGTTTATAAAAGTCACGAATTCACTATCTGAACTCAGCTTTGCCGAAAGGTTCGTCAAAGAGGCGTTGCCTTGGTTGTAGAGGAGAAAGCCGACTCTCAACTGTGTCTTTTTTGGAAGACGGTCAAAACCCCAATAGAGAGGGCTTACAGATTCAACCGAGAGACTTTGCCACAGTGCTTCCAACAGAGCCCCTTTGCCTTTTAAAATGTACTCTTTCTGTTCTTTGTCTAAAAGAGTGCGGTTTGTATGGTCATACCACCCTAAAAATTTGTAACTGGAATCGGGAGGAGTCAGTGAGGGCAGTTCTGTTTTACTCCCTGCTGCCAATCCTTCTTTTGTAATATTTAAATCTGTTACCGAATCAACTAGCTGAAGAGCGCTATCCCAGATGGCATAAAGGGTTTGATTGACCAGTGGCATGGTTATCTTTTCTCCTCCCTTGTACGTCAGAGAGTCTTTTGTGAGACCCCATCCTGTTAGAATTCCGACTCGGCTGCGGTCAATATTGATTTCAGATGCACTGGGAAGAGTTATCTCCTTTCCCGGTTGTTGCTGTAACCGTTTCGTGTAGCTGTAACTGTATCCTGGTTCATTTATTGAGAAGTCTATAGAGAGGGTGGGGCTGTAATAAGGGGATCTTTCATAAAGCCAAACGGCACTCTCCAACTGTTTTTCTTGGGGCTCACTCAATATTTTCTCGAGAATACGGTTACTCTCGCTTTCACTCATCTTATATTTTGAAAGTTCGGCATACCGATTGTAAGCTTCTCTGTAAGCCTCCGGCTGGTTATTTTGCCTGGCTTTTGACATCTCATTC
>JAJBBL010000076.1 GCA_020532365.1 Candidatus Cloacimonadota bacterium
CAATTATCAGTAAAGGCATAAAAGCTCCTATAATTCAATTTTATTGATAAGATTTACAACAATATGTTATAGTGTAGCATAAGATTAGTTAAACGGAGAGAGGATGCCTAAAAGAATTGATCATGAAAAGCGAAAGGAGAAGATTCTCCAAACTGCATTAAAAGTATTTGCCCGTGAAGGGTATCGTGATTCCAACCTCTCTCTTATTGCAAAAGAGTGTGGGATTTCGCGACCAACAATTTATCAGTACTTCAAAGACAAAGAAGAGATTTATTACTACGCCGTTAAGTTGGTTACCGGCCGTATGTTTACAAAATATGCCGACTATGCCTGGACAACCAAAGATGCGATTGTGACACGTATCTTAAATATCTGTAACGATGTCATTGACATGGCACATAAAAACAGAAGTGCATTGACTGCCCTTTTGGATGTAATGCTTATCCTTAAAAAAGAGGGATTAAACTTCTCCGATGTAATTTTAAAAAGAACCGTTAAACTCCATATCTTATTTAAACGTCTTCTCAGGCTGGGCATTTCATTAGGCGAAATAGTTGTCTGTGATATCAACAAAGTTACTCACCATATAGTGATAATGCTAGAATCGTTTAGTTTCCAACTTGCATTTTTAGATGATTTTAATGTTGAAGAGGCTAAAGAGGTGATGGCCAACTATCTCGAACTTCTCAAACCCCAAGAACAGCGCTTCCCCAACCTCTAATTTGCCGTTGCTCACTGCATTTACTATATTATAGTTGAATATTCTTTGACCATAATAAGAGGTAAATAACAATGCAATTAGAGCGTATGACAATAAAATTACGCGAAGCTTTACAGGCTTCGGATGGCTTAGCCCATAAATATAACTCTGCACAAATCGAGGCAGAGCACCTTTTAAGTGTTCTTTTAAGTCAAAAAGAGGGATTGGTGGAACCATTGTTGGAGAGAATCGGAGTTCCTGTTTCAGCCTTGCAGCAGGAGGTGGAAAAAGCTATCCAACAAATGCCAAAAAGCTATGGTGCAGCCAGCCATAGAACAATCAGTGCCAAGTTAGCCGAAATTTTGTACTCTGCGGAACAGGAAAGTACAAATTTCAAAGACCAGTTTATAAGTGTTGAGCACGTTCTTTTGGCAATGGCAGAGAGTTCTTCAAATGTAGGAACAATCTTAAAGAAGTTTGGATTAACAAAAGACTCCCTTTTACAGGCCTTACAGTTAGTCAGAGGCAATAATCGGATTACCGATGAGAATCCTGAGAATCAGTACCAGGCTCTCGAAAAATATTGTAAAGATATGACTCAGTTGGCTCGGCAGCAAAAACTTGACCCTGTTATTGGTCGGGATGAAGAGATAAGAAGAGTCATGCAGGTTCTCTCAAGAAGGACAAAAAACAACCCTGTCTTAATAGGAGAACCTGGGGTAGGTAAGACTGCCATAGTAGAGGGACTGGCTCAAAGAATCGTCTCTAAAGATGTTCCCGAATCTCTTTTGTCAAAACGCCTCTTAGCTCTTGATTTGGGGGCTCTAATCGCGGGTGCCAAGTTTAGAGGTGAGTTTGAGGAGCGCCTTAAAGCGGTAATAAATGAGGTAATAGCCTCTGAAGGGAAGATAATACTCTTTATTGATGAACTACATACACTGGTTGGAGCCGGGGCAGCCGAAGGTTCCACTGATGCTTCTAACCTGCTAAAGCCCGCTTTAGCCCGAGGAGAACTGCGGGCAGTCGGAGCTACGACTTTGGATGAGTACCGTAAACATATAGAAAGTGACAAAGCCCTTGAAAGAAGATTTCAACCTGTTTTTACAAAAGAGCCAAGTGTAGAAGATACAATAGCTATCTTAAGAGGGCTTAAAGAGAGATATGAAGTTCACCACGGGGTTAGAATCAAAGATGAAGCGATTGTGGCTGCCGCTGTGTTATCGGATAGGTACATAACGGCTCGGTTTCTGCCCGATAAGGCAATAGACTTAGTCGATGAAGCTGCCAGCCAGTTAAAAATGGAGATTGAAAGTCAACCCGAAGCCCTCGATGCTATTGAGCGTAAAATTTTACAGCTCGATATCGAACAGCAGGCTTTAAGCAAGGAGAACGATAAAAACTCCCTTAAACGCCTGGCAAAAATAAAAGACGAATCGGGTGAATTAAAAAAGAAGAGAGACCTTCTTTACAACCAGTGGATGAAAGAGAAAGAGGCTATCGGAGTTATAAGAGAAAAAAAGGCTCTCTTAGAACAACTTAAAAGTGAAGAGACCCAAAGTGAACGTAACGGAGACTTGGCTCGGGCTGCCGAAATCAAACACGGGTTGATTCCTTCTCTATTAAAAGAGATTGAAAAACAGAGCTCAGCTTTAGAGCAAGAGTCAGATGAGAGAAAGCTTCTTCGTGAAGAGGTCAGTGATGATGATATTGCCCGTATTGTCAGTAACTGGACAGGGATTCCAGTTGCCAAAATGCTCTCTTCAGAGATGGAAAAATACCTTAATTTGGAAAAAATACTCTCAGAGAGAGTCATAGGTCAACAAGATGCGATAAGGGCAGTCAGTGATGCCATTCGGAGAAACAAGACAGGAATATCCGATGAGAGAAGACCCCTCGGATCGTTTTTGTTTGCCGGGCCCACTGGGGTCGGTAAAACAGAATTGGCAAAAGTACTAGCCTCTTTTTTGTTTGACGATGAGAAAGCTTTAACCAGAATCGATATGAGCGAGTACATGGAAAAATTCTCTGTCAGTCGCCTCATAGGTGCTCAGCCGGGATACGTCGGTTATGACCAAGGGGGACAATTAACCGAAGTTGTCAGAAGACGTCCCTACTCGGTTATCCTCTTTGATGAGATTGAGAAAGCCCACCCCGATGTATTTAATATTTTATTGCAGGTTTTAGATGACGGAAGGCTGACCGACGGTCAGGGCAGAGTTGTTGACTTCACAAATACCATCGTAATTATGACAAGCAATCTGGGAAGTGAGTTGCTTCTCAGTGCCAAAACCTTTGAAGAAGCCCAAGAGGCGGTACA
>JAJBBL010000041.1 GCA_020532365.1 Candidatus Cloacimonadota bacterium
GATAACGTGTCTCTTAAAGTGTACAACCTCAAAGGACAGTTAGTTAGAAGTTTAATCGGTGATGAATACTTAGAAAAAGGACGTCACGAAGTTGTTTGGGATGGAAAAGATAATAGCAGCAAGTCTGTCGGTACTGGAATGTACTTCTACAAATTAGAAGCAAAAGATACAAGCACTACAAAGAAGATGCTTCTTCTCAAATAAAGAATTAAATAAGAGTTAGGGGGGAGAGTTTAATACTCGCCTCCCTAAATTTCAGCTTATAAAAACAAAAGGTGGTATAGTTTTGCAGAGAATTTTAATGACTATAATCATTAGTATGCTTGCCGTTTATGTATTTGGCCAAGCAATGCTACCCGACTTTTACCATAGATATAGTGACATCGAAGAGAAAATATTCGAATGGGAACAGCAATACCCTGAAAAAGTAGTTGTTAAACAGATAGGGGTATCCCAACAAGATCAATTGCCTATCTACGCTGTTAAAATAGGGATAAATGCTCAACAAGATGCAGATAAACCGGCTATCCTTGTGATCGGCTCTGTACACGCTGAAGAGATTGTAGGAAACGAAATTGTAATGAAACAAATGGAGCAAATACTGCAAGGTCAGAATCAAAGCCCTTATAATCGCTGGCTTTTCAGTCTTGAGCTCTGGTTCGTGCCAACACTCAATCCAGAAGGGTTGAAAGTGGTTACAGACGGCTTAGACCTTACCTACAGAAAAAATAAGCGTGATAACAATAATAACGGAATATTTGACTTTATTCCTGGCAAAGGGAACGATATTGATGGCGTAGATTTGAACAGAAACTTCCCTTTCAATTGGGTTCACGGCGATACTCTCTATCACGCTCCGCCAGGTGTAAATGAACCTTTTGATTATTATAGAGGACCTGGTCCCGGTTCAGAGAGTGAAATACAAACTATTATGAACTTACTCGAAGAGAAGCACTTCGTGTATTCAATCATTTGGCATACTTCGAGGAGTGGTAATTTCTCGGAAAAGGTCTATTACCCCTTCCATTGGTCTAAAGAAATACCGTCGCCTGACTTTGAGTTAGCACAGTCGATCGGAGAGGGTGTAGCATCCAAAATAATGAAATATAATAGTGGGCAAACCTATGAAAACTTACCTTCTCTTAGTAGAACTGGTAATGCCCACGATTGGTTTTATCAACAGCACGGTACGATACAGTTGATGATAGAGTGTGCTACTTCTAATATCCAACCTCAAAATGAGAGTGTGTTAATAGAAATAGTAGATCAGTGTATCAATGGTCAGCAGTGGCTTTTCGATAGAGCACTTAACGGGCAGATAGATAGAAGCCCAATGCTTACAGGGTTGATTAAAGATGCCAATACAGGGGAGCCCTTAGTGGCAGAGGTTATTGTTCACGAGCACCACGCAAGCTATTTTGCTCCAAGATTAAGCGATAAAAAGTATGGTCGTTTTTGGCGTCCTTTAAGAGCTGGCTCTTACACTGTTACTATCCGTAAAGAGGGTTATGAACCACAAACTATTGAAAATGTATCAGTAAACAACTCAGGCTGGAAGAGACTAACAGTCAACTTAGTACCTTTATCAGAGGCTACTTTAACCGGTACAGTTCTATTGGATGGTAACCCTGTCAACGGTGAAATAGTGATTTCAGGATATAATGAAGAGGTTATCTATGCTGACGAGAAGGGTCTATTCTCTTACGACGGATATGAAGGGGAGTTCGACCTTACAGTGATATCTGAAGGAGCATATCCTTATATCGGTACTATTGCTCTGCAGCCAGGTGTAAATGAAGTAGTAATTGATTTAAGTACTGAGAGTGTAATCTTCGAAGAGAATTGGGACACAGGGGTATGTAACTGGGATATAAATGGTCCTTGGAAGCTGATAGAAGAAAACTCTATGGAGGGTTATGCTATGGCCGACAGTTGGGATGGTGGCAATAACTTTTATGCACCTAATGCAGACGTTAGTATCACCACAAACTATATGGTCAACTTAACTTCATATGTGGAGCCAAACTATCAAACTCCGTACCTCTCTTTCTGGCAAAACCTGTATACAGTATGGGACTATGACTTTGTCAGGGTGGAAGCTTCAACCGATTCTGAAGAATGGGTGACGCTATACCAGAAGTCAGGAAAATATGATTACTGGCATCAGGTTTTTGTTTCCCTTGAGAAGTTTGCTGGCAAGGAGTTTTACTTACGATTTAGGTTAACTGCTGATGCTCCGGATCCTGCCTTAGTTGATCCAGGCTGGATTATTGACAACATTAGAATAGTGTCTGGTAAGTCGGAGCTTTCGAGTATAGAAAGTGAAGAGCTGACTACTCTGCCAAAACAGGTCGTTAAGCTCAACCAGAACTATCCTAACCCATTCAATCCAGAAACAACTATCTCATTCAGTGTCAAAACTGATAGTTACGAATCAGCTGAAATAAAAATATACAATATCAGAGGGGCGCTTGTTGAAAAGATACCCCTCAATGATAATGAAATTAGAGAGAGAAAAGTAGTGTGGAACGCCCATACTCAACCGAGTGGCGTATATCTATACAACTTAGTAATCGACGGCAAGACCTTTGATTCTAAGAAAGCTTTATTATTGAAGTAGTTAAAAATATGAACAGAGTATTAATGGAGGTGTTATGAAGAAATACGGTGTTCTGTTCATCGTATTGATGTTTTCAATATTGTTATCGGCCTATAATGAGGAGATCATTCCTGTCTCTTCAGAGGTAGTGAATATACGAGTAAGTAGTAAAGGGGCACAGAAAGAGAATGATGTAATCTCACATACAGTAGCCCTTTTAGCAGAGGATGCTAAAATAGTAATCAACAGTATGGATGTTGCCCATTACGATCAGAAAGGAAATTTGATTGCTGTTAGGGGTGGCGTAGATGCAGATAGAGTAAGTATTTCCAAGAAGCTCACAATGCGTGAAATGCACGGCTTTACTGTAACGGTACAGCTGGTTGATGAGCAGGAAGATGGTGTTCGTTCTGTAATC
>JAJBBL010000005.1 GCA_020532365.1 Candidatus Cloacimonadota bacterium
CCCGTCTCTTTTACGTGTATAGCTCACGAGGCTGATATCGAAAATTGGGAAGCTCAGTAGCAGTACGGGTAGTAAGTAAAAGAGGTTATTGTTCATCCTCACCACGGCAAGTCTACCTGAAAGGATAGCCAGCGAGGAGAGGAAATAGCCTATAAAAAGACTCCCTGCATCTCCGAGGAACATCTTTGCCGGGTTAAAGTTGTAAGGTAAAAAACCAAATACTGCCCCTGCAAAGGTCAGGGATAGTAGTGATATATAGTGCACTTGAGGTGCTAATGAAGTTGTCTTGACGATAAAGGCAAAGCTATAGAATCCAAAAGCTAAGATGCCAGCCATACCGCTAATAATACCATCCATATTATCCAAGAAGTTAAAGGCATTCATCAAGCTGACCATCCAGAGCAGTAAGATGGGTAGGGTGATATAGATCGGGCCAAACAGGGTTAATAAATCATTGGATATCAGGAAGATGAGAGCTGCTACAGCTTGTCCACCCATTTTAACTAACGGGCTCATTCCAAATTTATCATCAATCAATCCAAGCGTAACAATTAAGACAGCTCCCCCTAAATAGCCTAATAGCGCAACGTCGTTATATCTTCCCGGCAGCAGTATTAGGTCGAATAAGACCATAATAAAAAAGCCGAGAAAGACGGCAACGCCACCCATCAGCGGGGTAACTTTCTTATGAACCTTCCTTTGGGAGGGCGCATCAACAAAACCAGTTCGGATAGCCAATTTCTGAATGAAAGGTGTTAAGGCAAACACCAATAGAAAAGACATTGCCGATACCAGTAGGTACTCATATATGACTGTATTCATTCTCTTTATTTCTTCCTTACAAATACTTCCTCCCCTCTTTTCATATCCAAAGCCATTTGTCAAAGTATTTGTTGCATGAGAATGACAACTACCTTTAGATTGCTCTCTTACACGAGCATTAATCGTTAAGATGCAGAAATAAAGCTGTTAGCTACCTAATCGTATTACTCGGCTTTTTAGGGCAGCTTACAAATGTTGATTTTACTATTCGTTGAGTGTCGAGCTGCTCGACCCGTTTGATAAATTACGTTAACTGTCGGTTACCAATCATATTGTTTTTTGTTTTATCAAGCATAATGGATCTTACAGTGTTGGTTATTTCGGACGGGTGGTTAATTTTACCACTGTATGCCATCCCTTGGCGGTATATGGGTTACCTGGTATTTTTTTAAAACGGGAGGGGTAGAACCCACTCCCTTACGGGTCGTTTTGATTATCTGATGATTGCGGGGCGAGCAAGCCCAGCCCCTTACAGATAGTTGTGAATCGAGCAAGCCTGACCCACTACGGGTAGTATTGTATTTTTGATGATCTCGGGAAGAGCAAGCCCTTCCCCTACGAAATCCGTCTAATAAATATTTGGGATTCTTAATGAAAGGGGGCGGACTCGCCTCTTTTTGCTTCACAACCTCAAAACCTCACAACTCCGCTCTGCCTCCTTGCCTTACTCCAAGTAAATTATTCCTTGACCTTATTATTAAAAAAAGGCATCTTGGTCTCGTAAATAATTGTCTTATAAGGAGGGATAGTTATGAAACGGGGAATACTACTAATAATCTTGCTGGCGTTAGCAACACTATTATTGGCAGAAAATGAAGACTGGCTATGGGTAACCAGTGTTAAAGGGTATAGTTTTATTTATGGTTGTGATATTACTGTGGACAATAAAGATAATATCTGGATAACCGGTGAAACAATTAATGAAACTATAAATATCAACAACCTTACGATCGATGGGAGTGGTGCTTTTTTCGCCAAGGGTAATCCCAACAATCACTGGTTATGGGGGGGAGCATTAGGAGCATACTATAATAACAATGGATATGATAGGATTTCTGGGACCCCACATTTAATTAGAACAGATGAAGAAGGAAATGTGTACATGGCTGGTGATTGCTATAATGTTTTGTTTGGAGACCCAGTGTCAAAACCAGATAACTGCATTTCATTGTTGTTTATAGCCAAAACAGATAATGAGGGAAATATCCTTTGGGTTAACTATGCCTGTGGTCATTGGTTTAGGCTGCGTGATATGGTAATCGATTCTTCAGACAACACGTATTTCATCGGGTCTTCCGGCTGGGATACAGTTAAATTTGGGGACACCACGCTTGTAAATCCTAAAGGTTGGTGCAATGACTTTTTTTTCATCGTAAAGGTCGATCCCAATGGTAACTGGCTCTGGGTTAAATCATTGGAAGCTTCATCTTCTTACAGTATAGCATTAGACTCCAAAGATAATCTTATATTAACTGGGCGGTATAGCGAACCGACAAGAGCTATGATTGCTAAGATAGGTCCTAAAGGTAATTGGCTTTGGGCAAAAAGTGCTGATATAAGAAATGATGATTATAAAATCCTTGATGTTCAAGTCGATTCTTCAGACAACATCTTAGTAGTCGGATATTTCTGGTACCTTGCGCAATTTGGGGAGACCTATATTAATTCAAGAGGCGAAGTTGATATTTTCATTGCCAAAGCAGATTCTAATGGCAATTGGCTCTGGGCAAAAAGTGCTGGTGGAAGAGAAGATGACTTTGGCGTAAAACTTGTCGTTGATGCGTCCAACAATAGTTATGTGTTATGTAGTACTAATGGCACCACGTATTTTGGTGATGATATTGTAACGAATAGTGGTGAAGACGATCTCCTTATAGCCAAAGTTGACGCTGACGGAAATTGGTGCTGGGTAAAGTACGCTGAAGGGGCATTGAAGGAAATATATGTTTTTGATATAAGTCCTCAAATGGACATAGATTCTTCAGGAAATATCTATATAATCGGTACTTATATAGATACTGTAAAGTTTGGCAATATAATATTAGAGCCAGAAGGAGAGTCAAGCCTTTACATCGCTAAGTTAGACACTAAAGATCCAGTGAGTGTTGAAGATAAACTACTCACACCTCTAACGACTGATTTGCTATGCAACTACCCAAACCCATTCAATCCTGAAACGCAACTACAGTTTAGC
>JAJBBL010000058.1 GCA_020532365.1 Candidatus Cloacimonadota bacterium
CAAGCTTCGTAAATTGAAGCATCGTGAATTTGAAAAAGGCTTTGTCATCCTTTTACCCGGCTTTCACGCTATTTCAAATAAAGGTGAGCGACTTACTGATGAAGGTTCCAATTTTGAACCGATCAGTTTCGATCTCGACCATTCATCCCTTGCTCTGATTGAGCAGTATATGCCTGGTAACCTCACTTTAGTTTTAAAGCACGACCAGACTTCTGAGCTGCTAAACAGTTTAGCAGTGGATGGTAAGATCGCTATCCGTATCCCTGAAGATCCAACGCTCCGCTCTTTCATCGATAAACTTGGCGTACCGGTGATTTCAACAAGTATCAATTTAGCCAAGGAGCCACCTATTACCGATATTGAGGAGATAAAAAAGCTCGATTGGTTTGACTTCGCACTGGTAGACCCTGATCACAGTTATGATTTAAGCACTGTATCGACCATTGTAGAGCCTTTAAGAGACAAAATTGTTTGCTATCGCGAAGGCTCAATCCCCTTTTCAGAGGTAGAAAAGTCTTATCAAAACCCACTTATCTTATTCATCTGCACCGGCAATATTTGTCGAAGCCCTATGGCTGAATACTATGCACGTCACGAAATTAAAAGGAATCAGCTCTCCTTCCGCACTGACTCTGCCGGCTTCTATATGGAGATGGTCAAAATATCAGCCAACTCCTTTTCCATTCTGACAAGGGAGGGGGTTGAAGTCGACGAACATTTCTCCAAAAAGGTAAACAACAGACTAATGAGGATGTCCTGGTTAGTCCTAACTATGGAAGAGCATCATTATGAAGACTTACTTGCCGCCTTCCCCAATTCAAAACACAAGATTTTCACTCTGGCTCGTTTCTCAGGCTTTGCCGGTGATATCGAAGACCCTTATCAAAGAAACCTTGAAGTCTTTGAAAGCATCTACAGCCAAATAAAAAAATTCTGTATGGTTTTAGTTGACAAACTACTCTTGCGCACTAATCAACCTATATTCATCCGACAATTAGAAAAAGAAATTATAGAGGAATAAAAAATGACCGAACCAAAGATTACTAAAGAATTGATCAAAGAACATGGTATACTTGAAGATGAGTACGACCTTATACTAAGAATCCTTGACCGTGAACCAACCTTTACTGAGCTCGGAATCTTCTCCGTTATGTGGTCTGAACACGCAAGTTATAAAAACTCAATAAAATACCTGAAAACACTGCCCCGTGAAGGGAAAGGGCTGCTCACCAAAACTGGTGAAGAAAACGCCGGAGTGATCGACATTGGATACGGTCTTGGTATCTCCTTCAAAATTGAAAGCCATAACCACCCCTCTGCCGTTGAACCGTTCCACGGCGCTGCTACTGGTGTCGGTGGTATACTCAGAGATATCTTTACTATGGGTGCAAGACCTATTGCGCTACTCGACTCCCTTCGCTTTGGAAACCCTGAAGTGCCCAGAGTTCAACAACTTTTGAAAGGGGTAGTCGACGGAATAGGACATTACGGTAACTGCTTTGGAGTTCCAACTGTCGGTGGCGAGGTCTATTTTGAGGATAGTTATGAAGGTAACCCTTTGGTAAATGCAATGGCTATCGGTCTCGTTAAACACGAACACCTCCAAACAGCTGAAGCGAAAGTACCCGGGCATTACGTTGTTTACGTAGGGGCTGACACAGGACGAGACGGTATTCACGGCACTACTTTCGCCTCTGAAGAGCTGACTGAAGAGTCTGAAGAGAATAGGACTGCAGTTCAGGTAGGCGATCCTTTTATTGAAAAGCTACTCCTTGAAGCCACTTTAGAGGTGATCGAGCTCGGCTTAATAGAGAGTATCCAAGATATGGGTGCTGCCGGTCTTACCTGTTCATCAAGTGAGATGGCTGGTAAAACAGGTATGGGGATAGAGATCGACGTCTCATATGTCCCGCAAAGAGAGCCGAATATGACCCCTTACGAAATACTCCTTTCAGAGTCACAAGAGAGAATGCTCATCATCGCTAAACCTGAAAAATATGAAGCGATCCAAGCAGTCTTTGAAAAGTGGGACTTACACGCTGTAAAAGTAGGAATCGTAACAGATGATGGGATGTTCAGAGTTAAAGAAAATGGTATTGTAAAAGCGGAAATACCTGCTAAATCACTCGTCTTAGGTGGCGATGCCCCCGTTTACGACCGTGAGTTTTCTGAGCCTGAATACTTGAAAACTACCCGTAAATTTAAAATAGATGATGTCTCCACACCTGAAGACTACAACGCTACCTTAAAAGAGCTACTCAGCTCACCTAACATCTGCTCACGACACAACATATATCATCAATTCGACCATATGGTGCAAATCAATACAGTAGTCGAACCCGGCTCCGACGCTGCAGTAGTACGTATTAAAGAGACCGGGCAGGGTATTGCAGCGGTAACCGACTGTAATGGAAGACACTGCTATTTAGACCCTTACGAGGGAACCAAAGGGGCAGTAGCTGAAGCAGCCAGAAACATAGTCTGCTCCGGTGCAAAACCTTTGGCAATCTCAAACTGCCTCAACTTTGGCAACCCGTATAAACCTGAGGTATATTGGACTTTTGTCGAGGCTATCAGAGGTATGAGTGATGCCTGTCGTAAATTCAATACCCCGGTGACTGGTGGTAACGTCTCTTTATACAATGAGAGCCCAACCTCAGCAGTCTACCCCACCCCAACTATCGCTATGATCGGGCTGTTGGACGACTATAATGACGCTATCCGCTCCTTCTACACCGACGATGAACACCTGATCATCTTGCTCGGTAAAAATTGTGATAGTATCGACGGCTCTGAATACCTGAAAACTATTCATAACCGCATCGAAGGTGGAGCACCAATAGTAGGCCTTGATCACGAACAAAAACTCTACGATACCTTCTTAGAGCTATCCAAGCTCGGCGTTATCAAGTCGGCTCACGACTGCTCTGATGGCGGCTTAGCTGTAGCAATTGCAGAGTCCTGTTTCGGCAAAGATAGAAGAATTGGCGCTACCGTTAACCTTAAAATG
>JAJBBL010000020.1 GCA_020532365.1 Candidatus Cloacimonadota bacterium
AACTCAGCGAGAGTTAACGCCCCTGCTCGACAGATAGCTAAGTCAGCACTCTGATAAATAGAAGTTATGTTGTGAGTATAGGGGAAAATCTCAACTGAAGCGTTTATTTTTGGAATAGCCTTCAACCTCTCCTCTATTTCAGCGAATTGATAATTACCCGTTTGCCATACGATTTTCAGCCCTTTGTCCAAAAGTAAGTTAATGTTTTTCAATACTACATTGTTAATGAACGAGGCACCCTGACTACCTCCCAAGATGAAGAGTAGGAGTGGCTGATTTGAGTCCTTGGTTGCCAAGGAGCGGTCTTTAACCTTATCAATGTCTAATAGCAATGGATTGCCAGTGTACTCCCATTTGCTGTTTGGTAGGTATTTCTGAGCAGATTCGTAACCTAAGAAGACTCTCTTTGCCCCTTTGCTTAGCTTTCGAGTAGTGAGACCTGGAAAACTGTTTTGCTCAAGAAGATAATAGGGTATTTTAAGCTGAGCAGCCCGAATTATTACCGGTCCGCTGACAAATCCACCACAACCGATACAGAGATCTGGCTTAAACTCTTTGATGATTGAATTTGCCATCATTATGCTCTTTATAAGCTTGAAGGGAAAGGCTAAGTGCTTTATCGTAAATTCCCGATATAGCTTCTGAACGTCGATACCCCTAAAGTTAAAGCCACGAAGCTTTACAACCTTCTCCTCTAAACTATTGATGTTGCCGACATATAGTACTTCAGCTCCACGCTTCTGAAACTCCTCGGCTATTGCAATAGCTGGATAAATATGCCCACCGGTGCCACCAGCAGTAATCAATATACGCTTTAACATAATTGCCTCTTTGCAGTTACGTTTAAAATTAAACCTAATGCTATGGAGTTGGTTAACAGAGAAGTACCTCCATAACTTATAAACGGTAAGGTTACACCTGTCGACGGGAAGGCAGACATAGCAACGCCGATGTTCACTATAGCGTTGTAAAAGATGTTTAACGTTAGACCTATGCCAATAATTTTGAGATATAGATCCTCTACCTTCCAAGAACCTAATAAACCTCGGAAAAAGATTAGACAATAAGCCACAAAGACTAATATCGCCCCTATAAAACCACGCTCTTCTCCGATAACGCTGAAAATGTAGTCGGTGTTGGACTCAGGTAGATAGAAGTTTTTGGCCTGACCAAAGTCGGAAGAGACACCGAAAAAGCCACCTTTAGAAAGACTTGTTAAGCTTTCTCTAGTCTGATAATCGTCTGAGCTTACAGTCTCCGCTTGAATGCCAAGTATTTTGTGGAATAGTGAGTATTTTTTGTAAACTTCCATACGTGATGAACGATAAGACGCGCCAAACTTCAGTACTCCGAAGAGTCCGATTGCCCCTATCAAAACTATGACCAATATTGTTTTTAGCCTGACCCTAACAATCCATAATACCGATAAAAGAGTCATAGAAGAGATGATAATGGTGCTTAAATGACGCTGCTTGAGGATGATTGCAAAGCTTACCAGCGTTATGACTATCATCGGTAGAAAATGCTTAAGGAAAAATATAGGGGTGGTGTCTGGTAAAAGCTCCTTTTTCTTGTCGATGAAGTGTGCGAAATACATAACTAACATTACACGAGCGGTTAAACTCGGCTGAAAACTTACCCCGAAAAAAGAGAAGCTACGGATTGCACCCTTAGATTCACGCCCTAAAAATAGCACCAAAAATAAGAGTATTATGTTGATAAAAGTGAGATAAGGAATAATAGGTCTAATCTTCTTTAAATCTATGTATACAAAGGTGATAAACATTGCAACTGCTGAGATTATAAACCAGATTAACTGCTTGATGAAGGTGGTCATCTGTATCTCGCGCACTGAGCTTAAATTAAGCATCATATAAAGCCCAATCCCGCAAAGAAAAAGATACGTCAAAAGCAGTGCAGAGTCGTAATTGACTAACATAAATCTGGATTTCTGAGAACGCAAATAATTAGTAGGCATATTATCTTAACCCCCTCACAATGCTCCTGAAAACTTCACCACGATGCTCATAGTCGGCAAACATATCAAAGCTGGCACACGCAGGAGCAAGTAGTACCACTTCGTTGCCCTTTGCCTTACTATATGCTGATTTTACAGCACTTTCAAGATCGTCATATGCTTCCATTATACTGTCAAATGTTGAGAATTGCTTAGACATTTTGTCACGTGTAGCACCTATCAAATATAGCCCTTTGACCCTTTCTGCAATTAGAAGGGATAGAAGAGAGTAATCCTCCCCTTTATCATAACCGCCAATAATCAGATGTATACCCTCATTAAATGCAGATAAGGCGTATTTTACAGAGTCGGTGTTCGTTGCTTTAGAGTCGTTTACGAATCTGACTCCATCAATAGTTCTGACGAGCTCTAAACGATGGGGGAGTGCTGTGAAGCTGTTGATCGAGGCTTCAAGCTTTGACACCAGTTCAGTTTCAGAATAGTTAGCTGAAATTACGTTAAATACTGCCAAAATAGCAGCCATTATATTATAGCGATTGTGTTGACCAAATAGTTTAGAGTTAGACAGGTTTATTCTTAGCTTTGTGTTGATGTTATCTACATTGTTGACAATAATTAAGGAGTCGTTCTCCAGATAGGCAGAGCAACGGTTTGATTGCTCTTCAGTTGGTTCATCTTTATAGAAAAAGAGCCTCTTTCCGCTACCTATAATCTTAGATCTATTTAGCATATTATCATCCCCGTTAAGGATTAGAATGTCGCTTGAGGTTTGATTAGAGCTAATTCTTAGCTTCGGTGCTAAATAATCCTCAATGCAATTGTATCGATCTAAATGATCGGGGGTGATATTCAATAGAGCAGCTGTATTGGCTTTGAAGGTATGAATGTCCTCAAGCTGGAAACTGCTCAGTTCTAAAACTATGTAATCGATGCTATCTTTTTCTATTGCGAAAGAGCTGAAAGATTGCCCTATGTTTCCACCTAATACC
>JAJBBL010000148.1 GCA_020532365.1 Candidatus Cloacimonadota bacterium
AACCGACCGTTTTTATCCGAGCGATAAACAGATCCACTTCTCTTTTGAGGGCGATGTTATTAAGGTTTTAGCCGACAACTTTAAGTACTTGGAGGACGGAAGCTCCAAAGCAAAAATTGACATTTCTTTTGGGATTCAAGAGGAGGAGTTGAACGTAGAATCGGCTCAGCTGACGATAGAAAACGGCACGTTGAAGGTAACAGGCCAGACCAAGCTTTTAGAAAAGATTTCGCTTGATATGGTGGTTAAGGACAATCAAATGACCATTAAGCAGCTGGTAGGTGAACTTGGCGAAGGGAAAATCATTATCAGAAACGAGATTTTAGACGATGAAAACGACTTTATGCTCGGTATGGTAAACTTAGGCCAGCTCTACTGTAGAACAACACCTGATGGTGTAACTTTGAGCATACCAACCTTTTTCCCACCAGGTGTAGCGGGCAATGTAATAGTCAGAGGTCGCCACGGTCCTGAGGCGCTTGTTAAAGGTCCCTTTGATGACGTTAAAGTGCAAGCAGATCTACATTTATCAAATGCTTCAGTCACTTATCCAGCCAACACAGAAAACTTATTTAAGATTATCAACTTAGCAAGAGCTAAGAAAAAAAAGAGCTCTAACAACTACTATCCGGTAAGCTTAGATCTCCGCTTAATTGCCGAGAATCAAGTCCGCTATGTAACTTACCCAGTTAATCTATTATTACTCCCCAAGAGCTACATTCATATCTTGTATCAGAATGACGAATGGGACGTAGTTGACGCCTTCTTCAGCTCAGAAAAGGGTAGCTTAGATATGTTTGGCTCCACTTTTAGCTTGGACTACGGTAACTTTACTATTAATGAGGAGATACAGGAATATCGTCTAAATGGCTCCTTTATTAAGTATGCAGCGGATGGAAGCCTGATCTCTTTAGACGTCTTTAACGATCCTATGAGTGGTTCCGAAAACTTCTTAGAAAAGATACAGTTTGAATTAACATCAGATAATCCAGAAGACCGCACCACCCTTCACATACTCTCTAAACTCCGCTATAACAGAAGGTTAGAGGATATCCCGAGAGCACAGCAGAACGCTCTTTTGGGTGATGAGTTTATGCAGCTTGCCGGTATCGGCTTAGCGGGTGCATTAGTTGATCCGATAATTTATCCTTTAGAAAACCATTTGAGGCAGCTTTTAAGGCTCGACTTTTTTGCTATCCGTCCAAGCTTTGTAGAGAACATAGTAAGAACTTACGGCTCTTTGGACAACACAGCTGAACAGGTAGAGGAGAACGAGATTATCCAATTCAGTAAAAATATTATCTTAAACAATTTCTCAGTAACACTCGGTAAGTTCATAGCTCGAGACCTCTTTCTCGACTACGAGCTCTTATTGCAGAAACCGGTGGATGTTCTAAGTGATAGGGATATATTGCTTTACAATAATTTTACGTTCAACTACAATCTCCCTTTCAAGCTCCGCTTTGCCTATCGATTCTATCTGACACCGGAAGAAGAGCCCAACTCACACGAGGTGTTTTTGCGCCGCTCTTTTTCATTTTGGTAATAATTTTACGACATAGGACGGTATATTTATGGAAATAATGATTGACTCTTATAACGTTTTAGGTTGAGCGTGAACATGTTTTAGTTAAGGGGTGGCAACTGGGTTAAACCCTTTGAATAAATTAAGACTTATCGTAATTGAAGGAGACATATGAGACAGGACGTAATCAAGTATTTAGCATATATGTTAGGGGCAGTTATCTTTTTAAGTGGGATATTGTTAGGGTTATTTTACTTTTATAGTGACCAATTACCCCCACTTTCCGAGCTTCAAAACTACGATATGAAAACAGGTTCAGAAGTCTATGACGTTAACGATAAATTGATCCACGTTTTTGCAGTTGAGCACCGTAAACGCTCCGCTGTTAGAGAGTTTCCTGACTATTTTATAGAGGGTCTTATAGCTACTGAAGATCGCTCTTTTTACACACACTGGGGGGTTAACATCAAGAGTATTATCCGCTCTATAGTGGTCGACATAGTTCGGGGCGGTTATGCACAAGGGGCGAGTACGATAACTCAGCAGTTAGCCCGTAATATGTTTCTCACTTTTGAAAAACAACTACCCCGCAAGCTCAAAGAGGTGATGTTAGCGGTACAAATTGAACAGAACTACTCCAAGGAAGAGATTTTGGAGATGTATCTCGACAAGATATATCTTGGTGGCGGAATGTACGGTGTCGAGGCAGCATCTCGACGATATTTCAACAAAACTGTTGAGGAGTTAAACATCCAAGAATCTGCCCTGATTATAGGGTTGATTCAGCTACCCAATGCCTATTCCCCCATCAAAAATCCAGAAAGAGCCTTGAAAAGAAGAAACATTGTATTGAATGTTATGTATAGACGTGGAGTGATCACCAAAGAGGAATTTGACGAAGCTATAGCCTCTGAAATAGAGGTCGTACCAGGGCAGCTGAATGAGGGAGCTGCTGACTATTTTATCGAACACATCAGAAAAATAGTTGAAAATAAATACGGCACCGAAAAGCTCTTTGCCGGCGGCTTAAAGATATATACCACACTCGATTATGATCTTCAAGTGTATGCAGATTCAGTGTTTAATAACGAGCTTGCCCTAATGGAGCAGCGTCAGAAATATGAACATCAATATACAGATTTTCCGCCAGATCAATCTGATATAGAGACACCTTATCTACAGGGTGGAGTTTTCGGTATCGAGCCAGAGACTGGCTATGTTAGAGTTATGATCGGTGGGCGCAACTTCACACATAGTAAGTTTAATAGGATTACACAGGCTCGTAGACAGCCCGGTTCCTCCTTCAAACCAATAGTATATACAGCCGCCTTGGAGAGACGATACACCCCAGCAACAATCATTAAAGACGAACCATTAGTCTTTGTCCAGAGCGACTCCACCTTCTGGGCACCACGTAACTTTGACCCGGTTAACTTAGGG
>JAJBBL010000177.1 GCA_020532365.1 Candidatus Cloacimonadota bacterium
AAGAAGAAACATCGCCAAAACAAGCTCCACACCCGGTAAAACACGTTTGATTAACTTCTTTGACGTACGTGTCATTCGATATGATGATGATAAGACACGCCTCGGAGAAGGGTTCTTTATGCTCACTGACCTCCCTGGATACGGCTATGCAAAAGTGAGCAAAACCGAGCGGGAAAGCTGGAAGTATATGATTGATGAATACTTGGTAACACGTAGTAATCTGCGACTAATGTTCCTACTCGTCGATATTAGACATTCAGCTGATCCAAAAGACCTGGTGATGAAAGACCTCCTCGTCCATAAAAACATACCCTTCATAATAGTGGCTACTAAGGCAGATAAAATAGGGCACAATGCAGCGGAGAGTAGGAGACGCGAGTTTAGCAAAAGCTTTGGCGTTGCGCAAGAGAGAATCATAGCCGTATCGTCTGTGAAGAAAACCGGATTAGATAAAGTGTTGAGACAACTCGAGGAAATATTGTTTTAACCCATTAAGGGGTATTTCAGCTGCTCTCTCTTTTCAAGTATACAGCAAGTTTGTGACCTACACTGGCAAGTTTCTTGTCCTGCTCGTTTCTCCATTCGTTAACCACAAAGCGGGTAAGGTTCATAAAGTCTGCAGACTTATCTTTCAGACCCTTTTGTGAATAGATCGACATAATTTTTTTAAGCGATACTAAGAGAGCTCTGGTTCTTTTTTCTGAACCGGTTATTATCCACTCCCTGATGTATGGATACGCTTCTGCCGGTCTCGAACGTACTACCTGAATGAGAATATGGGTGAACTTCTTCTGTACCTCAAGACTGGAGTCACCTAACGCTTGAGATAAAAACTCAAGAACAAAGTTGGGGTCTTTGTCAGCTATGAGCTCAAGCCCGTGAAAAGAGACGATCCGCTTTTTTTCGTTGTCGGAGGATAACCACTTTGGAAGGGTCTCTTTCATAATGTTAGGGTGTCTTCTCCACATTTCATAGATGATGCTCTCTACCTCATACGGAACGGTATTATAGTGTTCTTCGAGTAGCTCGACGATTTTTTCTGGTTTATCCTGGTATAAGTTGTAAAAGAAAAAGAAAGCGGCCGCTCTGATTCCGTAGATTCTGTGTTCGAGCATACCATCGGCAATTTTAGAGATTCTATTCTGATATTGATATTTAGTCATACACTTGCCGACAAGCTCTCTGACAAAATAGTTTGATGTTTTACTGAGCTCTTCGAGCTTTTCGATAGCTTCTTCTTCTTTATTAGCGTCTAACAGCGCAAGTGCTTTATCTACTTCTTCTTCAATGTTTTGACTTTGAATTCCGTCGAGCCTTCCGACGTCTTTGATATTCATCATATTTTTTCCATCTTCCATATGTTATTGATTTTTGTAAGGCTTCCATTCAGCCTTGATTATGCCTATAATACTGAGACAGTGTCCGTAACGGCTAATTTTTGATTGATAATTAATGTCCTGAAAACTATGGTCGCTTTAATAAGCTCCCCTTATGTTTTCTAAGTTATATTAGGTCAAATAATGGTCAATCTTTTTTTCGAGTTTGAAGAGAGCGGAATGATTTTTCTTGATATTTTTCGAAGTAAAATTATATTAGTTAGTAAAGAAAGGAAAGTGAGGATCGACTGTGTAATCTTTATTTTTATAATGTGGTCGAGGAAACTGGAGCCGAATATAGTAAAGTAAACTCAACACTCCTCAAAAATCCCAGTAACAAAAAATGGGGGTAAAAGATGTACGTAGTTAGTAATCTTGTTATGACCGTCAAAGGGTGGCTAACACCTCAAATGTTAACCACACTAATCCGTGTCGCTTTAATTGTAGTTATCGGATTTCCGATTGTAAAAGCATTCGCTTCTTTAGCTTCAAGATCAGCTAAGAAAAAAGGCTCGTTGCAAGCTGAAATGCTCGCCAGAAGAACCGTGACCTACACAGGAATCGCTATTATCTTGATTATGTTGCTTAATGAGTTTGGCTTCAAACTTTCAGCAATATTAGGAGCTTTAGGTATTTTTGGAATGGCTATCGGTTTCGCTTCACAAACAAGCGTTTCCAATATCATTAGCGGTATCTTCTTGATTACCGAAAAACCTTTCGAAATTGGTGACTATATTAAAGTGGGTGCAACTACCGGTACTGTACTGTCTGTAGACCTGCTATCCGTTAAACTTAAAACGCTGGATAATCAATTCATCCGTGTACCAAACGAGTCGCTCATTAAAGCAGAGATAACGAACGTCTCTAAATACTCGACTAAAGGACTGATCCTAACAGTTAAAGTAGCCCGTAAGGAGAGTATCGAAAAGGTTATGAACCTGTTCAAAGAGATTGCCAAAGCTAATGAGTTTTGCCTTAAACAACCTGAACCAACAATCTTGCTGAATAATTTCGACGGCGGAGCTATTGAGTTTCGATGTACGTTCTGGTACGCTGAAAATGACTTTATGAATCTGAAAAATACGATTTCCACCGGTATAAGAGAAAAATTCGAAGCAGAAGGTATTGAAATCATTTCAGTAGCGAGTTAAGGGAGTTTGGGAGTAGCTCATCCATTTGGTAATGTAGCTACTAAATGACACCAATTTAATAAGGGAACCTCAGATTGATTTCTTCAAAATCTAATTAGGTTCCCTTTTTTGTAATAAGTTCTTTATGCCACTCTCCCCTATCTTCTTCAAAAATCAGATTCGCAATCTTATCTGACTCCTTTTCGATATTAAAACTTGACGTCTGAGGGATAACTTTTTTGGTCAGAGCAAAGAAATAATAAAAATGGAGTGAATAATGGACTTAAAAAGACTTTACACACAAAATACACTTACAATGAAGTCGTCGATGATCAGAGAGCTGGTTGAGATGACTAAGAGTGTTCAAGGTTTAATCTCTTTTGCGGGTGGTTTTCCCTCTCCGGCGACATTCCCGAAAGAGGAGTTAGCTGAGATTTTTGCTGAAGAGAC
>JAJBBL010000021.1 GCA_020532365.1 Candidatus Cloacimonadota bacterium
CCTATTATTTCCAGGTTAGAAATATTTTGATTGACAAAGGAACAATACCGTTCCATAAAAGCTCACTCTTTAGAAGCTACGAGTTTAGCTACTTTGAAGAGTTAATTTTTAATGGTACATAGTCGGGCGTTTAGAAAACAAAAAACGATTTGAGAATTAAATATAGGAGGATTTTAGTTATGCTTAGTGAAAGATTAGAGAAAGAGCTGAATAGTCAGATAAATAAGGAGTTCTACGCAAGTTACTTATACTTATCGATGGCGGCCTATGCTGAGGATATTGGCTTGGAGGGTATTGCTCATTGGTTTAGGCTACAGTCTGAAGAAGAGTATGAGCACGCGATGAAGATTTACGAGTTTGTAAACGAGAAAGGTGGTCGAGTAGTTTTAGAGGCGATAGATAAGCCTCAAACTGAGTATAAATCGGTAAAACAGCTATTCGAACTCGCTTTAGAGCACGAGGAATACGTAACAGACTCCATCAATAAGCTCGTTGATTTGGCTATAGCTGAAAAGGATCACTCTGCAGTAGTTTTTCTCCAATGGTTTGTAGAAGAGCAAGTAGAGGAAGAAGATAGCGTTAATTCCATTCTGGACAAGTTCAAGTTTATGAGGGAAGACGGAATGGGTATTTTAATGCTAAACAAAGATTTAGGATCAAGAGAATAGAATTAGGGAGGAATAAAATGACAGTATTAAGAGAGTTATATTATTGCGAGAAATGCCATAACCTTGTTGAAATTGTTCAAGAGGGGATGCCGGCATTAGTTTGTTGTAAGCAACCGATGGTTTTACTTGAAGCACAAATAGCTGATCAAACCTATGAGAAGCACGTACCAGTAGTTGAGAAAACAGATACAGGCGTTCTTGTTAAAGTAGGTTCAACTGATCATCCTATGGAAGAGAAACACCATATTAAATTCATCGAAGTTTTGACCGATAAAATGGTCTATCGTGCAGAATTGAACCCTGGTGATAAGCCTATGGCCGAGTTTCCAGTATGTATCGAAGATGTCGTAGAAGCCAGAGAGTTCTGTAATATACACGGACTTTGGAAAAAATAAGACGAGTAAGGAGATATAATAATGGTCCAATTTAAAGACACAAAAACAGCAGAAAATTTAATGAAAGCTTTTGCAGGTGAGTCACAAGCGAGAATGAGATATACTTATTACGCCTCAACTGCTAAGAAACAAGGATACTTACAAATCGCAGATATCTTTATTGAGACTGCAGAAAATGAGAAAGAACATGCTAAGCTATTCTTAAAACAACTCATTAAAAATGGGATGGAAGGGATGCCTGTTGAGATTACCGCTCCATACCCTGCAGCACTCTCAGATGAAACTTTAAATAACCTTGCCTATGCAGCTGCTGGCGAAAATGAAGAGTGGGCAGAGCTATATCCAGCGTTTGCTAAAATGGCAGATGAAGAGGGGTATAAAGAAATTGCCGATACCTTTAGAAAAGTAGCAGTGGTAGAGAAAAGACACGAAACAAGATTCCGTAAACTTCATAAGAATATTCAAAAAGATTTGGTGTTCAAGCGTGAAGAAAAAACCGAATGGATTTGTATGAACTGTGGCCATATACACGAATCAAAAGAAGCCCCTGCAGAGTGCCCAGTATGCTTCCACGGTCAGAAATATTTCCAAATATTTAATGAAAACTACTAAATTGTAAGGAGAGTAAGGCTATGCAAAAGTATATTTGTGATGTATGTGGTTTCGTATACGATCCAGCTGAAAATGATAACGTATCATTTGCTGACCTTCCAGAAGAGTGGGTTTGCCCAGTCTGCGGCGTAGGTAAAGACTTGTTCAGCGAGACTGACTAAGTTGCTTGATGGGCTGTCTATAATGGACAGCCCTTTTTTTGCTCATAAGAAAATTTAAGCAAAAATAAAGGGGGTAGCCAATTGGTTACCCCCTCTTTTTATATTGGTTTATTTAGCTACTTAAGTAGCATCATTTTCTTAGTTGATTTATAAGCACCAGCTTGGAGTGTATAGAAATACATTCCACTACTGACACCTTTTCCATTGTAGTCCTTTCCATCCCACACAACCTTATGATTACCGATAGGTAAAGACGTATCAAGTAATGTTTTCACTAACTGACCTCTCGTGTTGTAAACATAGATAGTTACATCACTTTGAGTAGAGAGCGAGAAGTTGATCTCTGTCTCTGGATTGAATGGGTTTGGATAGTTACCGATTAATTTAGTAGGGAGCGGAGCTTCCACAAACATATTCTTGACCGGTGTCAAGTCTGCGTAGTTACCTGAACGTCGGTCGTTTCCTCTAAAGAATCCCCAAGCTATTTCACCTATTGGTCTTTTGAAGTCGATGAAGTTATAGCCATTTAAGTTTGGTATAAGTATTCCGGGTGTATCGTCATTTTCGACAAACCCTATGGCTGCACTTGTAGATATGCTACTTTGTAGTGAGATTGGGAAGTTGGATGTCTCTTTCCCATCTAAGCCTATAGAATGGAGTAATCCACCACTGTCACCGTACACTATATCAAGTTTACCATCTAAATCCATATCGACCAAGACAGGTGTAGATTCGATAGGAGAGCCGGTATTTTTAGGGAAGTTAGGTTTAGGGTTACCATTGTTATCTAAAACGATGATATTTCCGCTCATATCGGCGACGATTATTTCGCAAGTTCCGTCATTATCTAAGTCATAAGCCAATACACCAGCTCTAACTTGATTGCCTAATGCTCGTGAAATAAACTCATTACCTTCATTGTCAAACGCTTTTACAATGCCTTGTATGTTAGCTACTAAAACGTCTGGTGAACCGTTACCACTTATGTCAGCCACTATAGGACCGTTCCAAGAAGCAGCGCCTATAGATTTTGGCCAACCGGGGAGATCCTGTTTAGTTACTATAGAGATGGCGTGTAATTGTCCAGCAGATGTAGAGAAGATAATCTCTTTATTTCC
>JAJBBL010000158.1 GCA_020532365.1 Candidatus Cloacimonadota bacterium
TATAGTAATTGTAATGCTAATCGGTCCTGGCCTGATAGTAAACGCTATTTTTAAAGACCATTGGGGGCGCCCAAGACCTCGAGACGTTGTAGAGTTTGGTGGTAAAATGGAGTATTTACCGGTTTGGGAAAAAGGGATCAGTGGAAGTGCTGAGTCTTTTCCGTGTGGACACGCCTCTATGGGCTTTTACCTTATAGTATTCTTCTTTATTCTGAGAAGGCAAAGTGCTAAACTTGCTGTTGCTATGCTCCTTATAAGTATGTTATACGGTGCGGCTATTGGTGTGAGTAGGGTGGCTCAAGGTGGTCATTTTCCAAGCGATGTGTTTTGGACTGCTGGGTTTCTTTACCTAACTTGTTTTGCTGTTTACTACTTAATGAAAATCGATGTAGACCCTTACTGGTCTAAGGAGTCAGCCTTTCTGGTATCTTTGCCGGCACGGATTATTTTAATCTCATCTATCCCTATCTCTATATATTTTCTACTCTTGGCCACCCCTTATCATAAAGAGAGGGTAATCACTTTAGGTAACCCCAACCGACTTACCTTTCATATTGAACAAGGGGATATGGAAATTGTTGAAAGTGACTCTCTTTACTTATACAATGTAGTCCACGGCTTTGGTGTTCCAAGCAGCAAAATGATCTATAATGTGAATCAAGTAGAGTCTGACGGCAAATTACACACCACCGTCACTGTTGAAAAAGCAGGTGTCTTTACGGAGCTTAAAAATGACCTCGTTCTTTACTTGCCTGAAGAGCATGACCTCTCGATAGAAATAAAGATCGACAAAGGGATTTTTTATTATCCTAACGAGCAGGTTAAAGCGACCGTATTATCGGACTCTATCTATACAATGAGCAATACTTTAGACGACTTATTTATTCAAAAAGGGGTGTTTATACAAGCCCCAGAATATCAAATTAAACGTAATAATTAGCAACCTAAGATCATTTTTACTTGCTTTATTGTCGTTCTGAAATAGATTATATAACATATAGTAAACTCAAGGAGAAAACTAATGAAAAAAAGTCTTATTTTATTGGTACTAATGTTGTTACCACTTCTCGTCTTTGCGGAGACTGGAATCGGAATCATTGTCGGTCAGCCGAGTGGTATTTCATTCAAACAATGGCTTGGTGGCTCTAATGCTGTTGACGCTGCAGTTGCTTGGTCATTCTTAGAGGGTGGCGGCTTATACGGTCACGTTAACTACCTCTATGAAAACAAAAGTAATGTAGCAGATCTTAATATCCCATGGTTCTGGGGTATTGGTGCTAACGTTGGCAGCTGGAAGTCAGGTGACGACTTAGAGATTGGTCTTGGTGTTCGTGTTCCAATCGGACTTAACTTTAGATTCCAAAAAATCCCTTCAGAGCTTTTCTTTGAAGTAGCTCCGGGTCTTGATATAGTCCCATCAGTAGGCTTTGGTATCGGTGGAGCGCTCGGATACAGATTCATATTTTAAGCGTTTGATCTAACCGATTAAACGAAAAATATAAGCGACCGTCTGGTAAGCTTAAAACAAGCAATCAGATGGTCGCTTTTTTTATTTCATTGTTTCTATCAGCAAGGGGGGTAGCTTTTTCTCTTGCTCAGGATTATTTAGTTATCTCAACCAGTCTTCAACAGCCTCACTGAAGCCATCCTCATAATTTGAGGCTACTTTTTTATGTTCTTTTCGCAGGTCTTTAGGGGCATTAGCGACGACATAGCTGTTTTCGAACGCTTTGAGCATATCCTTATCGTTATAATCATTCCCTATGACCATTGCATCGGCGTCTTGAAGATTTAGCAGATCGATAAGTTTATTCGCACCGACCCCTTTATTAACCCCTTCAGCGAATATTTCGAGCCAGAGTGTATTTTTGGCAAGCGGTGAGCTTGTTTTTATGATTGAGAGGTATGGTTTCTCGTTTGTAAAGCGTTCATAAGCGGCTTCAAACTCATCTTTAGGGTACATAGAGAGGAACTGTGTGGCTTGGATTGCCGTATGCTCTACAGGGTTGAATTCAGCCCAATATCCGTGGTATATTTCCATTCTCAGATTGAAGTCTTCCGGCACCCCTTCGCCTTTATGGTAGTAGAAGTAGTGTGTATCTGGCACTGCGCGATGCAGCATAAAGTTAAGTTTACGTTGCAGAAAATACTCAGCGCATTCGTTAACTTCAGACTCATTAAGGTTTCTTTTATATAGTATCTGTTGTGTTTTCCAATCGATGATACCGGCTCCTGTAGAGAACACCATGTAATCTATAGGAAAGTCGAGGCTCAGCACTCTTTTTGCCGAGAAGAGTGAGCGGCCAGTAGCGATAGCTCTTATAACCCCTTGTTCTCCGAGGCGGTTCAGGGTTTCTCTATTTTTAGCGCTCAGAATGCTTTCATTATTTAGGAGTGTTCCATCTAAGTCGGTAAAGACGATTTTCTTATTTTGTCTCATCATAATATCTCGTAGCTACTCATAGTTATGGGTGCTTTAAGGTTATCGAGTATTTTCTCGATAAGGATACCCTCTTTTTCTGAGTGTGGGAAACCGAAGGTAGAGCGTATACCGATGGAGATAAAGTTGACTGCTCTATCGAGTGCTATCGGTAGGCTAAACCCTTGTGTTAAGCTTCCGATGAGTACGCTGGTGAAGCCATCCCCTGTGCCGGGGAACACTGCCGGGATATAGGAACAGCTAACTTTCCAAAACCGTTTATGTTCGGAATCAAAGGAAATAACTGAAGTGCTTTTACTATTCGGCTCACTTGGCACACTTGTTATCACCACTGTTTTAGGTCCCATTTTCGCCAACTCTATACACCATTCTTTCGCCTCATCATTAGTCATCTGTTCAGGGTATTCTCGGTTAAGCAGCATAGCGGCCTCTGTGATGTTAGGTGTAATAATATCGGCATATTTTATGAGCTTTCTCATCTCCCCTATCATCTCTTCAGTAAATGATTTATAAA
>JAJBBL010000111.1 GCA_020532365.1 Candidatus Cloacimonadota bacterium
GAACCAAAGTGATCACTATTAAAAAACTCTCATCTTTAAAAGAATCAACTAAAATTGCCAAATGTGCCCGTTTAATAGATCAGTACCTACTCACCAATTCAATTGAGTTTAATTACATTAAAGAGGTTGTTCTAATAGTTAGTAACACTGAATACCCACTAGTTAGTCCAAAGACAAAAAATCTTAGCAAAGCTGTTTCTTTATTAGATCAAGAAGATAAAACTTTGTTAATAGATTTAAATTTAGCACTCCATTTAGATTTGGGATTAGAAAAAGGAGATTGGGATTTTGAAGTAGAGACTCAACAAAGTAGTTCTTTAAATCCATTTACAGTTATCTTAGATCGACTACGCTCCCCATTTAATGTTGGCTCTGTTTTTAGGACAGCTGACTCTTTTGGGGTTAATGAGATTTTAATAGTTGGAGAAGGTTCTACTATTGAACATCCTAGGGCAATTCGCTCTTCTCGTGGTTGTGATAAAACAGTTAAGTGGCAAAAGGCCAAACAAGAAGAACTCATCGACTCACTAAAGGGGAAAAATGTTTTTGCCTTAGAGAGTGGGGGAAAAGATATAAATAGCTTTGAATTTCCAGATAAAGGGTATTTAATTGTTGGTAATGAGGAGTTGGGAGTTAGTCCCAAACTATTAGAGGTAGCCGATAATAGTTTAGGGAGGGTGACAATCCCCCTGTTTGGAACTAAAGGCTCATTGAATGTCTCAGTTGCATTTGGCATACTGATGCATATGTGGCACACCAAGGTGACTCATCAAAGGTAGTTATAATGGCAGCATTAAAGACAAAAAAGTTGAGTTTTGAAGAGAACTACGTACGGATGAGTGAAACTCCCATCCCCCGTTTAATTGGCTCGTTGGCAGTACCAACTATCATTACAATGTTGGTCACTACTTTTTATAATATGGCTGATACAGTTTTTGTCTCTTGGCTTGGAACCCAAGCTAGTGGTGCTGTTGGCATTGTTTTCTCTTTGATGTCAATTATTCAAGCAATTGGGATGACGTTAGGGATGGGAGCAGGAAACTATATAGCTCGCTTGCTTGGAGCTAAAGAGAACCAAAAAGCAAACCAAGTTTTAGGGACAACCTTTGTTTTGGCTTTAGCTATTGGAGGAACCTTAACTTTATTTGGTTTAATCTTCTTGCAACCTTTTATGAGGTTGTTAGGATCTAGTGATACAATCTTACCTTATGCTTGTGATTATGGTGGAATTATCTTAATTGGGGCCCCTATTATGGCAGCAACGTTTGTAATGAACGTCGCCTTACGCAGTGAAGGGAGTGCCTCATTGGGGATGATTGGGATGGTAACAGGCTCTTTATTAAATGTAGCGCTCGACCCCCTTTTAATTTTTACTTTCAATATGGGAATTAAAGGGGCAGCAGTTGCAACTGTTTTTAGCCAAGCAGTCTCCTTTGTCATTTTGTTATCGTTCTATTTAAGAAAGAAGAGTGTTGTTAGACTATCAACTAAGTGCTTTAAATTTGAATTAGCTATTTACAAAGAGGTCTTTATTACTGGAATGCCAGCTTTTTATCGCCAAGGAATGGCCTCAATTTCGATGATAATCTTAAATATTGTAGCTCGTCCTTTTGGAGATGCAGCTTTAGCAGCTATGGCAATAGTTGCCCGCACCATGCAATTTATGGGTTCAGCTCTAATTGGCTTTGGACAAGGTTTCCAACCAGTAGCAGGTTTTAGCTGGGGAGCCAAAAAGTACGACAGATTGATGGAAGCTTTCTATTTCTCCCTAAAAGTTGGTGTGATAGGCTTTTTAATAATTGGAGCAGTGTGCTTTTCATTTGCCCCAGCTATTATGAGGTTCTTCATCAAAACAGATTTGGAAGTTATTAAGATTGGTTCACTAGCTATGAGATTGCAATCTTTGATGATGCCCCTTCAAGCAGTTAGTATAATTATTTCTATGTTCTTCCAATCTATTAGAAAAGCACGCCAAGCCTCTTTGACAGCATTAACTCGCCAAGGGTTGTTCTTTATCCCCACAATTTTAATTATGGGTAAAACTATTGGAGTTTTAGGAATTCAGTTAAGCCAACCAATCAGCGATTTGTTTACTTTTATCCTCTCGGTTCTGATGGTGCTCTACTTCTTTAAAAAGTCAAATATTCTTAATTTGGTGGACGAGAAATCTCATAAAGACGCTTCAACCTCTGCTCAATAGTTTTATTGAGAGTATCAGGGGGGAAGTTCCCTTTTTGATTTCTTTCACCCGAAGGACGATCAGTTAAAATTTCCATCCCCTCATCGATTGTTCTAATGGGATAGATATGAAATTCTTTTTTCTCAATCGCATCAATAATTTCATAGGGTAAAACTAAGCTTTTAATGTTTTGAATTGGAATAATTACCCCTGGATGGTTTTTAAGATTTAAATATTTACAGAGGTTGTAAAAACCCCCTATCTTCTCATTGATTCCCCCAACAGGTTGTAACTCGCCCATCTGATTAACACTGCCAGTAACGGCAATATTTTGTTTTATAGGAATCTCTCCAATAGCTGATAACAAAGCATAAAGTTCACTTGAAGAGGCTGAATCTCCATCAACGGCCCCATAGGACTGTTCAAAACAGATTCCTGAGTAGATTGAAAGGGGGAAGTTGCGTGCATACTGTTTTCTCAAATAGCCTTCTAAAATTAAAAGCCCTTTATCGTGAATCTCTCCACTTAAACCAGCTTCGTGTTCAATATTTACAATCCCTTCACTGCCTGGAGCTACTGTTGCACTAATGACTGCAGGAACTCCAAAGGAGGCCGATCCTCGATCTAAAATAGCTAAGGCATTAACAACACCAATTTTAGAGCCCTCTAAGGAGATAATCATCTCTCCACTGAGTATCTCATCAAAAATCTTTGTTTCAGTGATACTAGTTACGTAGTTACGTTGGTTAACTGCCTCAATGACACACTCTTTA
>JAJBBL010000215.1 GCA_020532365.1 Candidatus Cloacimonadota bacterium
ATACCGTTTCCGACTATTATCCCCTTGTCATTTCTACCATCCCAAACGACAGTATGTTCTCCGGAGGGGAGCTCTTCCTTAGCTAAGGATCTAACTTTTTGTCCCATTACATTATAGACGTCGAGTTCGATCATTTGTGGTTCAGAGATAGAGAAGTTGATAAAAGTTTCGGCGTTAAACGGGTTTGGATAGTTTCTAAGCTTAGTTATTAGCGGATCAACTTGATTCTTTTGCGCGCTCGATTCCACAGGTGTTGAGACGTACGCTCTTAAGTCGTCGATATAGAATCCTTCGTCGGTGTTCATTATATCTGAGCGGAAGAAGAGTCTTATTTGTACTTTTTGAGCGAGGTAGCTATTCAGTTTATATTCCTTTAGTATCCAGTCGTCTTGAATACCGGTAAAGGTATCCATTGGGTACCAGGTATTTCCGTTTAAGGACATCTGTAGGTAGCAAAAATCGAAATCTTTTTCGAGTCTGTATCTGGTACGGAACGTAAAGGAAGCGTTGTATGCATTGGTCAGATCGATAGTTTCTAAAAAAGTTGCATAACCTTTGGTATTACTTGGATAGTTAGCTCCAGGAGCGGTACAGAGCGAGTTTTCGCCAATATAAGCGTAATTGTTATCTAAGCCCCACGGCTCGTCCAATTTCCAGGAATCTGCATTATCGAAAGATTCAGCGATTTGAGCTGGGAACAGATATAGATCGCAAGTGAGATTGGGATCATTAGCTCTGATTATTTCCCAGTGTGTACCGTATCCTTCTGCGGTGACCACCATTTCGTAAGTACCATAGAAGACATCTTTTAGTTGATAATTCCCATCTTCGTCAGAGGTGGCTGTATCGAAGAGTGTTTCGGGTATTTCGAAGTGTACATTTGGTATAGGAAGCTGGGTAACACCGTCTAAGACAACCCCTTCGATATTACATTTTGAAAAGGGGGTTAAGCCAACTTCGAGGTTAGTGACCTCTCCATCTTTTATAACGACGTTTTCAACAGTCTCCTCGTAAAATCCATAAGCTGAGACTACGATATCATAAGTGTTCGGTGCTAAAATTCTTCTAAATTTACCATTTAGTACAGCCGATTGATAAGGCTCGCGGAAAACACCGGTATCATCTACCCCTTTGACGAATATTTCAGCTTGGATGGGGCGGCCAGTCTTGCTGTCAACCACTCTACCTTTCAGGATGGTATGATGTGGTCGTCTTAGAAGAACCATTGCTGCTTCAATATTATCGTTAACTATTTTTTCTACCTCTCCTGCAGGTGGGATAAACTCGACACCTAATTCTACAGTATAGGCAAAAATACCGAGTTCACCGTAAGCGAAGTCATCCAAAATACCGTTTGCCGGGTAGAGTCCACTACTCTGCATCGGCACGTAATTACCATTGGAGTATAATTTAGGGATTGTATTTGCCATTTTCTCAGCTAAGTCTTTTAGTGCTGTTTTGTCAGGAGCATCAATTGCCGCTTCGTATGCGTAGGGGTAGAGGACTAATTCGCTATAGGTATGATAGGAGATACCTGCAACAAAGTTTTCTCTACGTAGGAGGTTTATAACCGATGTAGTTTCTGGTTCTGAAGCGGGGAAGGGACCGGGGTAGGTTAGTGATGAGGGGCTTATTTCTTTAGCCCACTCGAAGGGGTAGTTACGGTTTAGGTCAACCCCGTCAGTGTCGAACATAGTATCTAACTGGCCGTTATCATTATTATCTCTGATATTCTTTCTCCAGTCGAGGTTTATTTCGTCTAAAACAACTTTCTGACCATCAGGATTAACGATAGGGATGAACCAAATTTCTGTCTTATCTATCAAATCTTCGATCTCTTCATCTTCATAATAACCTTCAACTAAGTGATAAAGGACTCCCATTGCAACTTCTGTGCTGAGCGGTTCCCGTGCGTGGTGAGCCCCCATATAGTAAACAGCCGGCTTGTCACTTATATCGTCAGGCTTAGTAGTCAGTTTCAGCGCCCAGAGGTTATGTTGATAATCTTCATATGGTAATTTACCCTCTTCGAAATAGATACTCCCTTGAGTTTTTCCAATGTTTTCGAGGCGTATTATATCTGGGTGTTGTTCAGCTAAATCGTGGAGTTCTTGAATAGTCTGTTCGTAAAAGCGATACCCGTCTAACCGCTCTGTACTTGAGCGTAGATTTCTTTTTATTGACTCAGCAGTTTGGACGACTCTCAGGTTAAACCCTTCAGTGACAAGTCTTTCATACTCCTCGGTGGACAGAGTTAAATCGATCCATTCACCAGGGTGATATGCAGCTACATTGTAATTACTTTCGTAAAGCGAAACGGCAAGTTCGTGGCTCGGAAAATCAAGTCGAGCGACAACTTTATCCGATGAATAGAGCCCTGCGAGGCTACTAAGTAAAAGTATTCCGATTAACAGTAGTTTTGATGCAATATTTTTCATTATTCTTCCTTATAATTTGAGTAGAAGTTCAGTATCAACCGTTTTATGTTCAGGGAGTGGATCTCTTGTATACCGATTTTTTGGTGGACAGTTGGACATAAGCAGCTTTCGATTGATAGGTGTTTTTCAATTAAATCTCCGAGGAAATCATCGTTAAAAAGGGACGTTTCTTGTGAGAAAACCGAGTTGCGAATTGAATCTTGATTGAGCAGTTCTTTAATCGAACTGAATTTATTTTGCAGAGTATTAAGGTAAAAGAGGTCTTGTTCTAACTTGTCTTTTCCTAAAGGTGCACCGTGCCCGGGAATAACGGTTTTTATGTCTAAAGTTAGGATTTTCTCTAAGCTCTCTTTAAGCTCTGAGAGGTCACCCCAATAGATATAGGGTAGGACAAAATAATCGTCGTAACTACCCAATGTATTATCTCCGGTAACCAGTATTTTGTCGTTAGTGGAGTATACGGTAATGCTATCTAAGGTATGTCCGGGTGTATGGAG
>JAJBBL010000166.1 GCA_020532365.1 Candidatus Cloacimonadota bacterium
AATTTTATTAACAAATTGTTGTGCCTTTACAGGAAGATCATCCCATTTGCGAGCACCAGTTGTATCGCTCATCCACCCCTCAAACTCCTCATAAATTGGTTGAACAATCTCTTGAGTTGCTGTATCAGGAAGCTCTGTTACTACTTGATCCCCAATTTTATAAGAGGTGCAAATTTTTATAGTTTCAAAAGTATCTAAAACATCCAACTTTGTTAAAGCCAAAGAGGTAAAACCATTTATCCAAGTTGAGTAGTTTGCAGCTACGATATCTAGCCATCCACAACGACGAGCCCTTCCTGTTGTTGCTCCAATTTCTCTACCGATGGTTTGAAGCTTTTTCCCTGTCTCATCAAATAGTTCAGTAGGAAATGGACCACCACCAACACTTGTTGAGTAAACTTTTAATACCCCAACTATTTCATCAATTTTATTGGGGCTAATTCCAGAACCACTAACAGCTCCCCCTGCGGAGGGGTTACTGCTAGTTGTATAAGGATAAATACCCCAATCTAAATCTCTCATAATCCCCAATTGACCCTCTAAAAGGATACTCTTATCACTTTTAATAGCCTTTTTAATAATTGGGAGGGTATCAACAACTTTATCACCAAAGAGGTTAAACCATTTATCGCGAAGGCTCATCATCTCTTCTAAATCAATTAAAGGAAGGTTATAAAACTCAAGTTGCCTATTTTTTTGATCCATCAACATCTCGAGTCGAGTTTTAAAACGCTCTCGATCTAAAATATCGCCAGCTCTTAAACCTACTCGAGCAGCTTTGTCGCTGTAACAAGGACCAATTCCTTTTTTAGTTGTTCCAACTTCCCATCCCTTTTTTTTAGAAGCCTCTTCAGCACCATCTAATAGACAGTGATAAGGCATAATTAAATGAGCTCTACGATCAACAAAGATGTTCTTTCCATCAACATCGGCATGAGCAATGGATGCAAGCTCACTCTCTAAAGTCTCAAAGTTAACCACAGTTCCTGCCCCGATTAGGCAAGTTGTATTTTTATTAAAGACCCCTGATGGGATTATATGTAGGGCAAACTTCCCCTTATCGTTGATAATCGTGTGACCTGCGTTATCACCACCTTGGAACCTAATTACCACATCAGAATTTTGAGCAAGGTAGTCAACAATTCTCCCTTTCCCCTCATCGCCCCACTGGGCTCCTACAATTGCAGTAACACTCATCTATTAACTCCTCGCTTTAATGTTGTGCTTATCGATTTCAATTGCATCCCATGGATATTTTATCCAAACGTTTTTTAAATCTTGGGCTGCAAAATAGTGACTCACTTCTTTAGGAAATTCTCCCGCTTTCTTCTTATCTTTGTTGTGTAAAACTAAAACAGCAATCTCTTTTAGATTACTTTTTATTAACTCATCAATGCAGTACAACAAAGTTGTTCTACTATCATCAACTTCATCAATTAAGATTATTCTTTTCCCCTGAAGATGTTTTTGAGCATCATCGATCCACTGGATTTTTTCAATAACATCTAGTGGTTTGTTATCGATGCCGTAATAGGAGACCCCTACAGCTAATATTGGGATATTTAAAAATGTTTTTAAAATGCGGGCTGGAATAAAGCCCCCCGAACCAATGGCAACGATATAGTCAGCTTGGTAGTTGGTTGCAACAATTTTGTCGGCTAGTTTTTTAACCAACTTGTGGATAGTAGAGTAGCTGACATAGTGTTCGTTACCCATTTAAAATCCTTCTACTCTTCAACCGGCAACATCTCTGCAATGTAGGGTAAGGTGCGATATTTTTCAGCGTAATCTAACCCATACCCAACAACCCAAACATCGGGAATCTCAAAACCAACATAATCGGGTTTAAACTCAATTCTCCTTCTTTCAGGTTTGTCCAAAAGGACAACACTCTTTAAAGATGCAGGTTTGCGGGCAGCAAAGTTACGACTAAGATAATCTAAAGTGTGCCCACTATCTAAAATATCTTCAACGATAATCACATGCTTATCTTCTAAGTTCTCTCTAGTATCCATAATCATCCTAACGTTTCCAGTAATTTTAGAAGAAGAACCGTAACTAGAGAGGGAGATGAAATCAACTGCATGTTTAACGTTTAATTTACGACAAAGGTCAGAAAGGAAGATAAACGATCCTTTTAATACACCAACTAGTATTAATGTGCCTTCAATCTTATCATAATCACGATTTATGATATCTGCTAATTCATTCACTCGGCGTTGAATTGTATCGGCATCTATCAAAACTCTTACTAAATCTTTAGTCAGTGGGGGAAGGGCAATTGGTGTCATTTTATCTCCTCATTTTCACTTAAGGCATACCAATAAAAGATTGTAGCTGTCAAGAGTCGATAACAGCATCGATGGCCTCAACTGCGTTGTTAAAGATATTCTTATCTCCTACGACACTATTAAACTCAGATCTATAAAACTGCTTTTTTACTCCAGGTTGAATACCACAGAAAAGAAGATTTACCCCTTTATCTCTTAGCTCAAAATAGAGCTCTTCTAAAGCTACCATCGCAGAGTGGTCAATGCTTGGAACTCCTCTAACTGAAAGGATTATTGTGTCAACATTCTCAATGGAACTGATTGTTGAAACTAGTTGCTCTTGGCTTCCAAAAAAGAGTTGGCCAGTGACATAAACTAATTTTACCTTGGACATCTTTTCAGTTAAGTTGTGCCCCTCTTCGTGGCGCTCGTCTATATTGGCAATGTTTATCTCAATAGCGCTCGACTTAACGACAAACAAAATCATAGAAAGGGCAATCCCTATTAAGATAGCAACAGTTAAGTTGAAAATTACTGTTGAGAGCATCGTTATTAGAAACTGAGCAATTGGAATCTTATATTTATTGGAAAAGTAACTTTTAATACTCTTCCAATCGTTCATATTCCAAGAAGTTACCATCAAAACCCCAGCTAACGA
>JAJBBL010000225.1 GCA_020532365.1 Candidatus Cloacimonadota bacterium
ACATCCATTATTTGGTCGACTATGATTTCGGACACGTCACCTTCCTCACTGATAAAGGTAAGAATCCCGATTCAGACATCGAAATTAACTACGAATATGTACCCCTCTTTGCTGTGGAATCCAAAACATTGATGGGATTCCGAGCCGACTGGGCTTTCAGCGATTTAGCACAAGTAGGCGGAACCTTTATCTATCAATCGGAAAAAGTCTCAGACAGACGTCCTAAGATCGGCAACGAAAACAAGTCTCTGTTAATGGCTAATGTTGATAGTAAACTTGAGTTTGAGCCATCTATACTAACCAAAATGGTTGATCTAATCCCTCTCATTCGTACCGACACCCCTTCAAAGGTTAGACTCTCTGGTGAAGTGGCGATGACCCTTCCCAGTGTATCCGGGCATAAAGACCAAGCAGATCGTAAAGAAGCGTATCTTGACGATATGGAATCGATTGTTGATAGTTATCCTTTAGGGCTCACTCGTGCCGGTTGGAGCCCGTCCAGCAAGCCTCTCGATATCGGCTTTATAAAAGCTCGACCCAACTGGTATAACCCTGATAACATTTATGCTGAACAGGTCTACAGCCCTGAGTTTTTAACCTTAAAAGAGCGCCGTGAAAAGGTACAAGTTCTAACTCTTAGAACTATCCCCCCTGATATCACCAATCCCAACATTAAGAACCAGTATTGGGGTGGAGTAATGCGCTATCTCGGCAACGAGATCGACTTCTCCGAGAAAAAGTACATAGAGGTACTCGTTAAGGTAGATCAGTACCCTTACCAGCCCTTTACCCCCTCCGCTACGATGCATATTGAGCTCGGTGATATCAGTGAAGACTTCTATGTCTGGAACGGCGGTAAAGGTGTGCTCAACACTGAAGATGGTGCAAACGGCGGGATGCGTGACGGTATTCTCGAGCCAAGAGAAGATGTAGGACTCGACGGTATTCCTTCTGGCGATATGGGTGACGACCCACTCGACAAATTCAACAACGAAAAAGACCAATACGGCGACTATCCTTACATCAATGGCACCTCTGGTAACGGTGTACTTGATACAGAAGACTTAAACGCCAACGGTATTTTAGACACCCTAAACCGCTATTTCCAATACACTATTGACCTCAACGGCCTTGATTATGAAAGCGAGCATAACGGCTGGCAATTATACCGTATCCCCGTCGACGAATTCTTAATTAAAACTGAAAGCTCCAGTAAGCCTGACCTCAGAAGAATTAACTACGCCAGAATTTGGCTTGAAACAGAAGAGACCACCCGAGTACATATCGCAAAGCTACACCTTATCGGCACCAAATGGCAAGATGGCAATGTCAAAACGTTAGACGATCGAGTACTCACCCCTGTAGAGTTAGAAAACTATAATGAATCGATTTCCACCGGCGTCGTCGACAACCAAAACAACCGTGATCACTACGTCTCACCACCTGGAACTACTGTCATTGAAAATGGAATTCCTCTCTTTGAGCAGTCACTCACCTTAGACTTCAAAAATCTACAGAACAATCATATAGGTCAAACAATCCAGAGATTCCGTGACTCCCAAAACTTCCTCTCTTACGGCAAGCTCCGTTATTGGGTCTATTTAGAAAAAGAAAAAGGTGATGAACTACCAGCCGCTGAAGAAGAGCAAGACATTGTCTTTAGAGTAGGTGCCGACTCTCTTAACTACTATGAAGTCCGCTACCCCACCACCCCTTTACCTTATGCGTCTGACGGTTTTAAAATGGATCGAAAAGGTTGGAAGGAGATTGAGATCGACTTCTCTCAACTAACCTCGCTCAAGCAGTATGTAGAATCGTCCACCGAATCATATGCCGAAGCTGTTGAGATCAGTGTTAACGGGCTACCAGAAACTGCTATCCTTAGAGTAGTTGGTAACAAAGTAACCTTAACCAATATCCGTGAAATGTCGATAGGTGTCATCAACAATGGGATTGCACCGTTTAACGGGCGACTTTACGCTAATGAAATCAGAGTTGCCGACCCTTATGAAGATATCGGCTTTGCAGCTCGAACTTCGCTCAACACGACGTTTGCTGACTTCTCTACCCTCGATGCGAGCCTCGTCTGGAAATCAGAAAACTTTAATACATCCACTGCCCGCTCTAAAACTTCAGGCTCCGGCAACGAAGAATCGGTCACTTTTAACCTCACTAACAAGTATAATCTCCATAAATTTCTTCCCGCCGCTTGGGGCTTTAGCATCCCCCTTACTTTAATGCGTAATCAATCCTATGGAACACCACGCTATAAAGCAAACTCCGATATTTTACGGGTAGATATTCAAGACCCTAACGAGTTAGAACGTGAACGCCGTGAAAGCTTAGTCCAAAGCGCCGAAGTAACAGTCGGTCAATCGGTAACCCCAAGGAGCAAGCTACTTCAATACACGGTGAAAAGCACCACCCTCAGGGGTAATATCAAACAGACGAATAACCGTACCGCTACCAGTGCCGATACCACTCTCGTCTACTCCGGTAATATGAATTATAATCTTAATCTGCCGAAAGATAAATTAGGGGTGAAACTGACCGAAAAGTATCAACTCTTCTTCTTCCCTCAATCGATTAACAATACTGTTGACTACCGAGCTGAACTACCCAATAGATGGCGCTGGGACACCAATCTTGCCGACACAGTTGCCGTTAAGTGGACGCCCGAACGATACATCAAAGAGTCTAAAAACCTCAGCCTCTCCTCTACAGTCAACTATGATCTAACTACTGACATCAAAACAAGTTATGGATTCTCTCAAAAGCGGGACTTAACGATCGATAAAATCCTATGGGATTTCCTCCCTTGGGGACGAGAGTCAAGTCGTGACCAAAATATCACTCTAAACTACTCACCCAATTATCTACAAAAGATCTTTACCTACAGCATCCAGGG
>JAJBBL010000157.1 GCA_020532365.1 Candidatus Cloacimonadota bacterium
AAAGCTACCAGTGAGGTAAAGGGTTTCAGGGTAGAACCGGGCTCAAACATAAAGGAGACACCTAAGTTTGCCATAGCTCTTATTTGAGCATTTGTGTGTTGTTTATCAGTTGAAGAGATGCTTGCCATAGCGACTACTTCACCCGACTTAGGGTGAATGAGTATCCCGATTGCATTTTTAGCGCCATACGTTTGCAGCCCTTCTCGGAGGTTCATTTCAACTATTTCTTGTATTCTCGAGTCAATCGTCAATACAAGTGAGTTGCCATTCTTCACGTTCTGCTTTTTCAAGTTTGGTATGGCTATTGGATTATTATGACCATCCAAGAACTTCTGATACCAGCCGTAAACTCCTTTTAACTCTTTATCATAGGCACTTTCAATACCAGAAAGTCCCTCCATCTTACTAAGAACGGATTGTCCTGTATTCTGATCTTTTATCTCTCTCACTGAGCCCAAGAGACGAGACCCCAATTCTCCTTGTGTATAATTTCTCTGTTGTGAGCTAAATTTAGTCACCAGTCCTCTATGGTAGCCGAGCTCTTTTAGTTCACGTTCTATATTAATCAGCTCAGTCTCTCTTACTTTATCAGAAAGATACACGCTTGCGCTACCAGTTCGGTTCAGACGGTTTAGAACATACTGTTTACTAAGGTTAGAGTGTTTAGAGATAGTGGTGGCTATAGCGTCGTAATCCTTTCTTAGCTCTTGTTGGTTATTCTTCTTATAGTGCCAAAGGGACGATTTATCATAGTCAATTTGATAGTATCGAGACGTACGGACTAAGAGGTTTTCATTTCTATCATAAATAAATCCCCTGAGTGCTGTTTCCACCTCCGTAACTGGTGTATACCTAAGTCTCCTTTGTTGTTCGAGGTTATGAGGGTCTAACACTTGTACGGCGAAAAGGTAAATTGACCAAACGACCATCAACAAGATGTTTAGCCCTATAAATAGCCGAAAGCGGGCTCTCATCCATTTTTCGAAGTTCATACCAGCCTGCTACGTGTTTCTTATTTAGGCGTTAATGCTTCAGCCTTAGGAACAAAATAGTCGATTAGTGTGAATTGTCGCTTATTTTTAGAGCCTGTATCGGATACCCTGATTATTTTGGAATCATCATATTTCATATTGAGTTGGTTGGTCGCAATATTGATTATTCTGGGTGAGGACTGTAGCTCCAGGCACTCAGAGGTAAGATCTTTATTGATAGTCTTCTCAGACTCCAACTCTTTTTCCAGATAGACATTCTCTCTCGATTTCTTATGAATATCGTTCTTCAACACGTAACGACCTAACCCTGAAAAAGCTACTACTAAGATTAAAATAAAGATTTTTGACTTCATAACTACCTCTCTTTTTTGGGGGTGATTAAATTCTCTCTGCCACTCTCATTTTTGCGCTTCTTGCTTGCCTGTTCAAGGCACACTCCTCTTCTGTGGGGAGGATCGGCTTCTTGTTGATTAGTCTAAGCCGCGCTGTTTTATCGCAAACACACTTGGGGAACTTTGGTGGGCAGACGCATTCTTTGGTTTCTAAATTAAAATACTGTTTCACGATACGATCTTCTAAGCTGTGATAGCTAATTGCTACTACTCTTCCTTTTGAATTCAAACTCTCTACCGCTGCAGCTAAACCCTCTTTTAGCGACTCTAATTCTTTGTTAATGTATATACGTAACGACTGAAATATACGAGCTTTGGCCTTTATTTTCTGAGATGACCTTGTGTTGAGGTCAATAATGTCGGCGAGCTCCCTGGTAGTCTTTATTTCTCCTTTTTGGCGGGCGGAGTCGACCCCTTTGGCTATGCGGTATGCCTCTCTTTCTTCACCGTATTCTCGGAAGATTTGAGTTAGCTCTTCCACTGAGTAAGTGTTGACAACCTCATAGGCTGTAAGTTCGTCATCTTGGTTCATCCTCATATCTAAATCACCATTTAAGTCGAAGCTTAGCCCTCTTTCGCCAGTTGCGATTTGATAGTTTGATATCCCCAAATCAAAAACAATACCATCGATATACTTAATCTTCTTAAGCGCAATATGTGTTCGTAAATTAGAGAAATTATCGTTTATAATACTGAAGCGATTGCCAAACTTTTCAAACATTTTGCTGTTTTTCTCAATGGCATCCTTATCACGGTCGAACGCTAATAAGGTTATAGTAGGATTTGCCTCTAACATTGCCCTACTGTATCCTCCACCACCAAAGGTAGTATCTACATATACCCCTTCGTCACGGATATTGAGCATCTCTACAGATTCTCTTAAAAGCACGGGAATATGATAGGTCACCATAGCTCGTAATCTAATATGGTATAGTTTGTACGAAGCACTTCTAAATCTTTTTGTCGCTGTTCGTTCAAGGTTTCAGGATTCCAGAGAGTAATATAATTACCCTCACCTAATACGACTACGGAATCAGTAATACCTGCTGACGCTAACAAGTAGGATGATATTTTGATCCTTCCAGGTCCTTCTAAAGTTTCTTCAGCTGAGTTCCTTCTGAGTATGACACATAGATTTCTGTCTTTAGGGGTACCGTTAATCAGTTTTTCAATTTTTGCGTTCCATACATCCTTCGGGTAAACGGCGATATTACTTTTATCATACCCCATAGTAATAACGACAGTTTCCTTAGCGTCGGCGCTGAAAACTTTTTTAAATGGAGCCGGTATAATGACTCTATTTTTATTTACCGAGTTTTCGTAAGCACCTAAGAATTCGCCTGACATTTTATGGTCACCTCCCTCTAAAAACTTAACAAGTCTGACAATCTTTGAGTTCTTTTGACTTTTCATGACAAAATTTGAGCGAGTACTTTTAGCCGTCAAGCTTTTTCTTTAGAAGAGAAAGAATTAATAAGGAAAACAAAAATCTTGACGAATAAATTCC
>JAJBBL010000116.1 GCA_020532365.1 Candidatus Cloacimonadota bacterium
CTATCCAAGCTCGGCGTTATCAAGTCGGCTCACGACTGCTCTGATGGCGGCTTAGCTGTAGCAATTGCAGAGTCCTGTTTCGGCAAAGATAGAAGAATTGGCGCTACCGTTAACCTTAAAATGGAACATCGAACTGATGCGGAACTCTTTGGTGAAGCCCACTCCCGTATAGTTTGCACCATCGATAAGGTACACCTTGAGACCTTACTGGAAGTCTGTGAAAAGCATCAATTCCCTTACCAAGTTTTAGGTGAAACAGGTGGTTCAAGACTTATCATCAACGATCTAATAGATGCCGACGTCGAAGAGCTGTATAATGCTTGGAGAAACGCTTTGATCGTATGAAAGATAGTCTAAACGGGGCAATAAAAGATCGGATAAATAGCTTAGTTAAAGAGCTTGCTAAACATATTCTTGGAATAATTGAAGAGAAACCGATAAATTATGGCGTTCAGCTGATTATTAGTGGATTAGAGGGGTCTTCTGAAGAGAAGATTCCTCTAAACATCTACTACTCTGCCAAAAAAGGTGTCAGCACCGTGCTCGGCGGCTCTGATAACAGCCCTCTTAAAAAAACTATCGCCACTATTCTCGACAAGCGAGTAGTTGAACCTAACAATAAAACTACCATAACCAAACCGTTTCATAACTGGGATAATTGGATCGGCACAGATGAAGCTGGTAAAGGCGAGTTTTATGGGGCTTTAGTAGTCGCTGGTTTTTATGTTGATAAACAGAGCGTTGCACAGCTCAATAAACTTAAAGTAAAGGATAGTAAACTCACCAAACAAAAAGAAGTTTATGAAATCGCTCACCAGCTCTACAAGCTGTTTCCTGAGCATATAGAGGTCATCTCACTCGATCCTAAAGCATACAATAAACTCTATTCTGAATTTGCTGCTAAAGGTAAAAAGCTGAACGAACTACTCGCCTGGGCACACGGTCGAGTCATCCTCAACCTCACCAAAAAATGGGGTAAACAACCGATACTGATTGATAAGTTTACTCAAGAGGGTAAACTCCTCTCCGCCCTAAAAGAACTCAAAGAGTTAGAAATTATTCAAAAAACAAAGGCAGAGAGTGACCTTGCAGTAGCCGCCGCTTCAATCATAGCCCGCTACCACTACCTTCAATCCCTTGAAAGGTTGACGAGAAGGTATCGACTCACCATCCCGTCTGGCTCTGGCAAGAAGAGCATCGATTTCGGTCGGCAATTTATTAAAGAGCATTCTGTTGAAGAACTCTCTGATATCGCTAAAGTCCACTTCAAAAACTATGAGCAAATAATCCATACAATCAATACTTAGGAGGAAAATTAATGTCGTTCATACCAACTTGGCTTGTGTATACCCTACTCTCACTCTTCTTCTACGGCTTTTGGGCATTCTTTCCCAAAGTAGCCTCACTCTACCTCCCTGTAAAAGAGGTGATCGTATACGAAACTATCGGAGCTATCATAGTTGCAGCCTCCGTATTTATCTCAATGAGAGGTAAATATGAGTTTAGCTGGCCTGGACTGATCTTCTCCATCTTAGCCGGAATTACCGGACTCGTTGGCACACTCTTCTTCCTGAAAGCGCTCACCAGCTCTGATAAAACATCAGTGATTGTTACAATGACCGCTCTCTACCCCTTAATAACCATTATCTTGGCTGTCCTCTTCCTCAAGGAGACCATTACTCTTAAAAATGGCATCGGGATCGCTTTTGCCCTAATTGCAATGTATCTCTTTGCCTCGTAAGGCACCATCTATGCGTACACTTGTCTATAATGAGCTCACACACCACTTTTGGGACTTAGTTGAAGAGCGTAAATTAAACAGCTACTTTTTCAAAGATAGCCCTTATAGTGAAGTCGAATGCTTGATCGTTAAAACCGCTACGAAGGTTAACTCATCACTCCTCGACAACTTTCCGAACTTAAAACTAATTATTTGTGCCGCTACCGGTTACGATAATATTGACCTGAAAGCTGCCAAGCAACGTGGTATAGTAGTCTGTCACACCCCTGAAGCAAACTCATTTTCAGCAGCAGAGCATACAGTTTCCTTAATATATGCCCTTTTAAAACACCATCAGTTAGGGCAGTATAACATAGATAATGATAAGTGGCGTAAAGGTTTACCGCTCAACTGGGAAATGTCAGAATTGAAGGCACTTATTATAGGGGTAGGTCGGATCGGAACAAAGGTAGCAGACACTATTAAGCTCTTAGGTGGTGAGGTTCGTGGAGTAGACCCTTATCTCACAGAACAAGATTGGGCTACCAAACAGGTTGAGCAGACAGATTATTCTCAAGGGCTTGAGTGGTGTAATCTGATCAGTTATCACACCCCTTTAACCGCTGAGACCAAAGACTACTTTTCAACCGCTACCCTTACCAAATTGAAAAGACCTGTCTGGCTTGTTAATACGGCAAGGGGTGGTGTCGTAAATGAGTTAGCATTGAAAGAAGGGTTGGATAGCGGACTTGTCTTAGCTGCCGGCTTAGACGTTTTTGACAACGAGCCTATTCTCAACGATAACCTAAAAAGACACCCCAAAGTATTGGTTACACCGCATACAGGCGCCTACACAGACCCAGCAAGAAGAAGAACAGCCGCCGAAATACTCAAAGTCTGGGAAAGCTATGTATACCGTAACATCATCATTAATGAAGTTTAGATAAGGGATTTTAGATCAGACTTAACCTGTATACAGTACACAACATAAGCTTGTTAATGTAGTAATCCTAAGACAACCTTATTGTGCAGTAAAAATATCCTCAGCAAGAATATTGTTACTGATCAGAAATTCTTTCAACCGGTTCTCTCTTTTTCTACGGCGACTATAGTTTATCATCTTAGATATATCAACTACAAACTCTTCAAAGGCATTTTCGA
>JAJBBL010000091.1 GCA_020532365.1 Candidatus Cloacimonadota bacterium
ATTGTAACAGGAATCCTGAGCAGATTAGAGAGTATCGATAGCGAAAACATCGACCTTTACAGAGAAAACGCTGCCAAACTAATAGAAGAGCTTCAGCACTTCGATGAAAAAATAAAGTCCGAGACTGAAGGAAAACACCTCAGCATCATTAACTTTCACGATTCTTTTTACTACTTCAACAAAAGATACGGGATCAACACTGTCGCTGTAATTACCAGCTCACCGGGTAAAGAGCCGACTGCAAAAGAACTGAGTGAACTTGGCGAGGTTATTAGTGCCAACAGGGTTAAAGTAATTTTCTTAGAGCCGCAGTTAAATCCAAAAGCTGGCGAGATAATAGCAAATGAGTATAAGATAGCCTTAGACTACTTAGACCCACTTGGTAGCAGAGAGAAGACGAAAACTATAGTCGGTTTATTATCCGAAAACTGGAACACACTAAACAAATATTTAGATTAACTATGATAACGATCAAAAATCTCAACTATAAAATCGGCAGACACAGCATCTTAGAAGACATCAACTTGACAATACAGCAGGGTGAATTTGTCGCTATATTAGGTCCAAACGGCGCTGGCAAAACAACTCTATTAAAGCTAATCATTGGCGAAATATCTAACTATCAAGGCAGTATAGAGATAAATGGGGTTAACAACCAAGAGTGGCTAAAAAAGAATCGGATCGGCTATCTCCCACAAAAGGAGTTCTTCGATTTAGATTTCCCTGCTACTGCTTTAGACATCGTTCTGATGGGTATTGTGAGCCAAAAGGGGCTGTTCAAAACTTTCAATAAAAAAGAGCGAGCCAAAGGTATTGAATATTTAAACTTAGTTGGATTAAAAAACAAAGAACACCAATACATTAGCTCTCTTTCAGGTGGAGAGTATCAGAGAGTTTTATTAGCACGCGCTTTGATGACCGAGAGTAACCTGATCTTTCTCGACGAACCAGAAGCAAACATCGATAGAAATACCGTGACCGACTTTTTCGAACTCCTCAAAGACCTCAATCAACAAGGAAAGACGATAATTGTCGTCTCACACGATATTAACGTGATGACAAAATACTGCACATTCCTCATCTGCCTCAACAAGACCCTTCATTTTCACGACCGCACCGAGCTATTCAATGCCGATGTGGTCAGACGCAGCTACGGTGATTCAGTGCAGTTAATAGAAAAAGATTACTAAGCTATGACACAATTCATCGAAATCTTTCAGTATAAGTTTCTTATAAACGCTTTCATCGGCGCTCTCTTAGCAGCTGCGGCGACCTCCCTACTCTCGGTATTTATCACCTTAAAGAAGATCTCCTTTCTTGGCGAAGCCTTTTCCCACATAGCTTTCGCCGGTATTGCTCTCTCTTTCTTGATCGGAACAGAGATGACTCTCACCACCCTACTTTTTGTCCTAATTGTAGCCGTATTGATCGCCATTATTTCAAAGTATTATCAATATCAAGAGGCGAATATAATCACTATTTTCCTCTCCGTTTCGATGGCAATCGGCATTATCTTAGTCAATCTGAACAAAGATTATATCTTAGACTTAGGGAGCTATTTATTTGGTAATGTATTGCTCGTTTCCAAGGGTGACCTAATTTTCCTCTCTATCCTGATAGTAGCCAATTTGGCTTTTGTAATACTGTTCTTCAAGGAGCTCTTTTATCTGACCTATAACTTCAACATAGCCAAGCTTTACGGAGTCCCAGTCAACCTTGTTTACTACCTATTCATTCTTTTGTTAGCGGTAAACATAGTTGTCTCGGTCAAAATAGTTGGCGTAATAATGATAACGGCGCAGCTAATTCTACCCGGTATATCGGCGTTGAATCTGACAAGAAGCGTGCGAAAGGCAATATTTTATTCCTTTATTATAGCCGAAGTCGGAGCGATAGGGGGCTTCTACATCTCATACCGTTATAACCTTCCGTCAGGGAGCAGCATTGTTCTCTTGACCTTCCTTATTTTCATCCTTACCCTATTATACAAAGAAATAATATTAAAGAGAAAACTATGATCCACAACATTTTAAGAGACAAACAGGTCGTCTTAGCCTCTAACTCACCGAGAAGACGTGAAATATTTAAGCAAATCGGGCTGAATGTCCTGCACAAACCAGCCAAAATAAAAGAAGATATTGATATTAAAACACCCCGCTATTTAGTTATGAAGCTGGCCGAGATAAAAGCCAGAAGTGTAGCGAGTGAAGTTGACCCAGAATGCGTAGTAGTCGCTGCTGACACAATAGTCTATCTGGACGGTGAAATACTGAACAAGCCTGCAGATATTTATCAAGCGGCTGACTATCTTTCCAGGCTTTCTGCCCAGATCCACTACGTTTACACCGGAATCGCCGTCTGTTATCGGAGCGAATGCCATACCGACTTTGAGAAAACAGCAGTAACCTTTAAAGAGCTCTCTGCACAAGAAATTGGAGACTATATAGAAACCAGAGAACCTGACGACAAAGCGGGCGCTTACGGTATCCAAGGTTACGGAAGCCAATTTATAACCAAAATAAACGGCTGCTACTTTAATGTGATGGGGTTTCCCGTTGCAAACTTTTACGAACTTTTAGCAAAAAAAGTGTTCCCCCCGATCAAGAAATAAGGGTTAAAAAACAACCTATTTAGGGCTATTTTCGACAGAAGTAGTAGAAAATAGCCCTCACCTCCCGCTACATCACCTTAAATCGTTATACAACTAACATTTACAAAGCATCACCCTACTGGAATGTAAGGAGAATACTCGTAGTTACTCTCTGGAAAGTCAAGCTTTTTGTTGACATTATTTCATTGTTATTTCTCCTTACCATAACTGATTGGTTCAAGTGAGCAATCAGGATGCTCTGAACCCTGAGTTCGTGTTAG
>JAJBBL010000180.1 GCA_020532365.1 Candidatus Cloacimonadota bacterium
ACGCTTACTATTCGACACAATTACTGCATCGACATTAGTTATTTCAAAGCTGTTTAAGCGGATATTGAAGGGTAAATCGATAGAAAAACCTTGGTTTTCATCCCTCTCTTTGGTGACTTTATCCTCATTGATCGGGAGTAGGTCTTCAAAGTTCCATCTACCATTCTCTTCTGTCAGATTGACCTTTAGCCCATCGAGCTCAGTACTCTTTATCCTTATCTGTTTTCTTAAGAGGGGGTGAAGGAGGTAGTTTAAAGATAGTTTTTCAAGCTCTAAGACAGTCTCTTTATCGTTCCTTAGTGAGATATTGTTGAGGACTATCTTATCGTAAAAGTTTCCTTCGATGCTCTCTATAGCAAACTCTCCCTCAAGATAATCGTTTATTATAGTGGTTACTTTGTCTGTTAAAATCTTCCTAAATAGGGCTGTTTGAGTGAATAAGGCGAGTGCATTAAGGAGGACAAATATGGCTATCAGGCCGATGACAATATACTTAACTACCCTTCTCATACTAAAAAGCCTGCCCTAAGCTGATAAAGAATTGAACTTTCTTAGATTTGTCCTTGATCGGAGAGCCTATGTCGAGACGGATAGGACCGAACGGAGTAGCATATCTTAAGCCTCCACCAACCCCAAAGCGTAGTTCATCCAACTCGTATTCCATATTTTCGAGCCATACATTACCGTAATCAAAGAACCAGACCATCGTTAAGTTTTGCCAAAGAGGGGTGCGGAGCTCAAAGCTGCCATCGATAAGACTCATTCCGCCAAGTGGCTCATTATCGGCAGTTAAGGGACCTAAAGCTGATCTTGACCATCCTCTATTTGAATGAGAGCCTCCGGCATAGAAGCGCTCTTCAATCGGGATATAATTGTCAGCTGTGAGGTCCTTTAGGTATCCCAATTTAAGTCTCGTGGCGAATACATACCCTTTTTTAAGTGAAAGAAAGTAGCGTGCTTCAGGGATAACTCTTAAGAAATGGAAGTCTGAATTGAAGCCGATACCGGAGAGGGTAATTGAGTTTGAAAGTATAATCCCTCGATCAGGGTAAAACCTGGGGGATGAAGTATCACGTAGCAGTGTCCAGGTGACGCTTGACTTTCGATAGTTACTTAATCTTATGTCGTCGTTGGTGTTTCTTCTTTCAGCAGGGGTTTTATGTTCCACGCTACTTTTAAGGTAGTTGTTTTCAAATGTATATGTCAAGGAGGTGGATGAATGCTCGGTCAGCCTCTGCTGTATGGAGGTATTGCCACCTACTCTCTCTATTTTGTATCCGGGTTCATTTTCCAAGCGATAAAAAGGGTTAAGGATTATTGCTGAGTATGGAGTAGGTATTCCTGGTTGGATAAGCTTTAAATCAATATTAATAGGCTCTAAAGAGGAGTGTTTAATGTATAGCACACCTTTGCGTAATCCACCAAGGAACCGGAGTTTACTTATCTCGGTGTAAATCCGTATCTTCTCTTCAATTCCGTAACCGACTCCAAATTTAGCGTTGATGCTATCGTTTTCTCTAACAATTATTTCCACGGGTAAAGCTTCTGAATAATCGTTGAGAATAACATTGGCATTCACGTATTGAAACATACCTAAAGACTGCAGAGTGCGTCGGCTCTTCTCAATCTTGACTGGGTTATACTGTTCCCCTTGCTTGATTATCAGATATTTATTCAGGTATCGCTCTTTTACTCTATCTAACCCTTTGAAGCTAATTGTATCGAGGTAACCGAGAGGTCCTTTTTTAATTTTATAGGTGACTGCAACTTCAGTCTCAGATTCTGATAGTGTTAACTGGTAATCTGTTTTGACGTAAGGGAAGCCGAGTTTATCGTAAAAGTCTTCAATTATTATGATGTCTTTTTTTAGCAGATCATCTCTGAAGTAGGAACGTTTTTTAAGGTTAAGTAGTTTTGCAAGTCTGTTCAGTTCTTGCTCGGATGTTTCTGCATCCACAAATTTGTAGTTAATCTCTGAAATCTTAACCCTAACCCCTTCATTAAGGCTTATAAGGAGGGTTATCTTATCTCTTTTCGGTGTGTATTTCGTCTCAGTCTCAACTATTTCAGCATTCAAAAACCCCTCTTTTTGGTAGAGGTTGATTATTCTGTCGAGATCATACTCAAATAGGTTCTCATCGAAATGAACCCCTTTTCTCCAAAACAGCAGCTTGTTTACGATACCCTTTTCTTTAGTATCCATTACAGAGCGTAGCTTAGAGCTGCTCATTAGACGGTTGCCCTGAACCTTAACTTTCTTAACTTGAGTGCTTTGACCCTCCGCTCCCAAAAGTGGAAAAGAGAAGCAGATTAAGAGAGCTATGAGTAGAGTAATACCACTTTGTTTAGAGCTCATTGCTTAGACCTTATGTGGACAGGGAGGGCTCAGTAGGCAAAAATAATTCCGCTATTGGGGAAGATCCACTCTTCTTCACCAGTGGAGATGGAGATTACGCCGTTCTCTCTGACGGTAACGGGGTATTTTTGCTGTCCCGAAAAGATATTGACCACCTCTACATCTTTGATTTCGTCCTCTGGGTAGTGGAAAGAGACGCTAACCCCTTGAGTAATTTCAGTTATATAGGCTGACAGCTGATGTGAGGCTTTGGGGTAATATGTTTTCATAGAGATAGAGAAATCGACTATTTTGTCAACTAACTCGGAAAGCATCGGGTGTGAGCATCTGATTTCCATACAGCCATCTGATATCTCGCTATGGTGATTGAGTGTTAGGTCGTTGATAGAGACGTTGCTGACCGAAAAAAAGTCTTCTGTTAGGTTGAAATTACTATCCAATAGCCATCTATATTCGACATCTCTGCGTCTAAAGTATCTTTGAAGGTC
>JAJBBL010000044.1 GCA_020532365.1 Candidatus Cloacimonadota bacterium
TTACCGGACTTAAAATCATCCAAGCGTATCATCAAGCTAAAGGTAACACTCACAAAACAAAAATTATCTTGCCTGACTCCTCACACGGAACAAACCCAGCAAGTGCTGCCTTAGTCGGATACGACACAGTCCAGATTAAATCTGATGACAAAGGTCGAGTCGATGTTGAAGCTTTGAGAGCGGTCGTTGATGATGATGTTGCCGGCTTTATGATTACAAACCCTAACACACTCGGTATCTTTGAAGATCACTACGCAGAAATTGCTGAGATTATTCATAGCGTGGACGGATTAGTATACCTTGATGGGGCAAACTTCAACGCTCTGTTGGGTATAGTTAGACCGGGCCAAGTAGGTTTCGACGTTATGCACTTTAACATCCATAAAACATTCTCTACCCCTCACGGTGGTGGTGGACCAGGCTCAGGGCCGGTTGGCGTGACAGAAGCGCTCTTACCGTACCTCCCTTATCCTATGGCCAACAAAGAGGGGGATAAATACTTCCTCGATGAAAGTCATAAGGAGACCTCGATCGGTAAAGTACAAACCTTCTATGGCAACTTTGGTGTCTACTTAAGAGCTTATATGTATATCAAGATGCTTGGAAACGAAGGGGTTAGAAGAGCTTCCGAGAATGCTATAATTAACGCTAACTACATCTTGGAAAAACTCAAGGACCACTATCATGTTCCTTATCCAGAAGGATGCCTGCACGAATTTGTCGCCAGCGGTTCAGAGTTTAAAGATAAATATGGAGTCAAAACCCTTGATATAGCTAAACGTTTACTCGATATGGGGTATCACGCACCGACGGTATACTTCCCACTTATAGTGCCAGAAGCGCTGATGATTGAGCCGACTGAAACTGAAAGTAAAGAGACGCTTGATGAATTTATCGAAGCTATGATTACCATTGCAGAAGAGGCTAAATCAGATTCCGATAAACTGAGATCGGCACCTCAAAACACACCTGTTAAGAGGGTAGACGATGTTAGAGCTGCCAGACAGCTTGATATCAAATTCGACTTAGAGTAAGCTAAATAAAAACAATAGAAAATAGAAAAGGGCAAGTGAAAACTTGCCCTTTGTTTTTATCTGATTGATAAATGATTCTGTTATAAGTTGGCAAACGGGTTGTCTTCTGGTACCTCTTGGGTATTCAAAACGTATTTCTTCCAGTCTGCTTTCTCGCCACTACTTTCTCTACGCGGTCTTCTCTCTTCGCGAGGCTCACGTTGCATAGCAGGCATTTCGGATTCATCGAGCATTTGGTCATCGAGCGGTTCAAGAGAGATTCTTCTCTTATCCTTATCGATGTGTGCAATTCTTAAGGAGATATCATTTCCAGCGTCTTGCTCTGAGAATTTAGTTTTCATTCTACTCATTCTCGATTTTGGCAGGAGCCCTGTCAGCCCGTCAGTGATATTAACGAATAATCCGAAGTTGGTATAGCTTTCGATTCTTCCTTCAAAAGTTTCGCCTTCACTGATGCGTTGTTCGATGTTATCCCAAGGATCTTCTTGTAGCGCTTTGAGAGACAAGGAGATTTTTCGCTCATCTCTGTTGATTCTGATGATTTGAGCTTCAACGTAATCTCCGACGCTAACAACATCAGATGGGTTATTTACTCGGCTACCCCTGAGCATTTCAGAGATAGGAATAAGCCCCTCTACACCCGGCTTGATCTCACAGAAGCTACCGAAGGTCTCGTTACGAAGGATACGACATTTTACATTGTCACCCTCTTGTAACTCTTCTAAAGCAGCAATCATTGGATCTGGGAAGAGCTCTTTAAGGCTAAGTGAAATTTTCTCGCCATCGAGTCCGATAACTTTAACTTCAATCTCTTCTCCACTCTTAACAATGTCACGTGGGTTATCTACTTTAACCCAAGAGAGTTGTGAAATGTGAAGAAGCCCATCAACACCACCTAAGTCAACAAAAACTCCAAAGTCGGCAATACGGCTAACGATGCCTTTGACTACGGATCCGACCTCAAGCTCTTTAAGAGTATCATCTTTCAGCTCTTGAGCCTCTTTTTCGAGAAGGGCTCTACGTGAAAGGATAATATTCTTTAAGTCTGATGAAACTTCAGTAATTTCGAAGTCATATGTTTGACCAATCATCTCTTGTGGATCAGCGATATATCGAATATCAGCCTGCGAAAATGGGCAGAAGGCTCTGGCACCCAGTATGTCAACTGAGAAGCCACCTTTGATTGTTCTTACTATTTTCCCGGTAACCGGTACTTTCTTTTCAAACGCATCACGTAAAAAACCTTTGTCAACGTATTTACGGTTAAGGCTTTTGGAGATTACGATATCTGTATCTGTCTTTTTAATGACAAATCCACGAATTTCATCACCTATTGAGAGCTTTAATTTTCCCGATTTCGTCTGATAGTCTTCTCTTTCAGCGTATGCTTCATTCTTGCCCCCTAAGGATGCAAAAATATACTTGTCGTTGATTGCGATTACTTTTCCGACAACTACATCACCTTCGACAATTTTGTCGCAATCGATAAAGGTTTCGTCAAGCATCTGAGAAAAGTCTTCTGTGGTTGCTTGAGGAGTGTCGGTTCCTTCCACAGGCTCTACGGCGTCGACTTTTACGTCAGCTTGTGTTTGTTCTACATTTTGCTTATTTTCATTCACAAAATCTGTTGGCATTATGACCTCTTTTTTCAAGTTAGTTTGAATAACACTGTTTTCCAAGCCTTTATAACTGTCCAGCTTTATTTTGCTTTTTTTGTATCGACCTCTAAAATCATCGAGTTACACACGCTTGAACAACATATTTAAGAACTAAAAATTGTCGAAAAAA
>JAJBBL010000185.1 GCA_020532365.1 Candidatus Cloacimonadota bacterium
ATTGAGTGTTAGGTCGTTGATAGAGACGTTGCTGACCGAAAAAAAGTCTTCTGTTAGGTTGAAATTACTATCCAATAGCCATCTATATTCGACATCTCTGCGTCTAAAGTATCTTTGAAGGTCTTCTAACCGGTGTGCACAAGCCACGAAAAAGTGGTCTTGCTGCAAGACTTTAGTGAAAGAAAGCGTCGTTTCGACTTCATAGAACTCTTTATGCATAGGTTCTTTAGGTTTAGTAAACTCAATTTTATAGCAGAAGTTTTTACGGTAATGTATATCCCGATCGCGGTCTACAAAGAATCTCCTCAATATTTCAGAGTAGAGGAGCGAGGCGATCTCTTTACTTTGCAGTCTTTGGCTTATTGCCGACTCTATAATAAGGTTTAGTTTACTATCGCTAAAGTCATGTGAAACAAACTCTCTACGAGCCAAGGGTGCTGTTGCGATAGTGGAGCCGTTGCTCAGGTAATATCGCTTAGCTCTTCTGCCGATTTGGCAGAGTAGTTCATAGGAGAGCCCGTCATATTTAGCGGTGACATTTTGTGGACTTAGGAGACCGCTATTTAGTAGAGTTACTTCATCTCCGACCTTTATATTCCGAACGTTTGAGACGTCGATGGTCAACATATCCATACTTATTTTGCCAATCACCGGGCAGTATTGCCCATTCACAAGAACTTCACCACGGTTAGAGAGCAAATAGTCATATCCATCTGCGTATCCGACCGGTATTATAGCGTAATCGATGTTATCTTGAGCGATATAAGTTCGATTATAGCCGATCGACTCACCCTTATTAGCCTTTTTGATTTGGCACACGGTAGACTTAAAGCTCATCACCGCTTTTATATCGATTTTGTCTAACAGTCCATTTCCGGGATAGACCCCATAGGAAAGGAGTCCAAGTCTTACTAAGTTAGTATATTCAGGGTTACAAGTTATCACTCCGGAGCTATTGGCAATATGGATGTATCTTGGTGTAAAAGAGAGTTCTTTGACGACTTTATCGAATCTTTCACTCTGAAGTTTGTTGTAATCGGAATCGGTTTCACTACAGCAGAAGTGGCTGAAAATCCCCTCAATAGAGAGGTTAGTGAGAGACTGTATTTCTGGAATAATCTTGTTTGCTTCATCATACCGTATTCCACTTCTTCCCATACCGGTATCTATTTCTATATGCACTTTAATGGGCTGTCCGTTGGATTTACTGTCCAGCTCACGGGCAAATTGTAGTGTAGTTATGGTAGGGGTGAGGTTGTATTCAATTATTTGATCAATCTCATCTTCATAGCTTGGTGACAGGATCAGAATAGGTGTTGTAATGTTTTGGTAGCGGAGCAAGATACCCTCTTCTGAGTTTGCAACGCCCAAGTATGTGGCGCCCTGTTTAGTGCTCTCTTTAGCTATTTCATAGGCTCCGTGTCCGTATGCATCTGCTTTAACTATTTGCATAAACTCAGTCTTAGCTCTTAGTAACCCCTTTAACTGCTGCAAGTTATATGCAAAGTTATCTAAATTTATCTCAACCCAACTTCTTTCAAAATTCATATCTAAAAGTGCTTTGCCGCAATATCAGCCAACTTAGAGCGTTCCCCTTTCTCCAGTGTAATATGGCCAACAATCTCCTCTTCTTTGAGTTTTTCTACAGACATACTAAGTCCGTTACTTTCTGAATCAAGGTAGGGTATATCAATCTGGTAGGGGTCACCGGTCAGGACGACTTTAGTCCCTTCTCCTGCTCTTGTGATGATAGTTTTCATTTCGTGCGGGGTAAGGTTTTGCGCCTCATCAATTATCATAAACTGGTTAGGCATACTTCTGCCACGTATATAGGTTAGGGGTTCGAGTTCGAGCCAACCTTGATCAAGATAGTCTTCAACGACAGGTCTTCTTTTATGGAAGATTCTTCCTTCTCGTTCTGTTTCGATCTCTCCGTGGCTATGGATCAAAATCTCCATATTATCGTATATAGGTTGCATCCAGGGGTTGAGTTTGTCTGATTTAGTGCCTGGGAGATAACCTAAGTCTTTGCCTAATGGTGATATCGGTCTTGAAATTATAAGTCTTTTATATTTATTCTCTTCAATTACTTTGTGAAGTCCGGCGGCGATGGCTAAGAGTGTTTTACCCGTCCCTGCTTTTCCAATTAGAGTCACTAATTTGATATCATCGTCGAGCAGGAGGTCAAGCGCCATAGCCTGTTCTTCATTTCTCGCTTGGATTCCAAACACAAAGCCACCATCGTAGTGGGTCATAGGTCTTATTGAATTATCTTGTATATGGTAACGGCTTATGATCCGTTTTTCGGGATTGTTTTTATCTGAGAGGCGGACGTATTGGTTTGAAATAAGATCATTAGAGGGTGCCCCAATAGTTTTGTTTTCGATGAACTCATCAAAGAGGCTTGAATCTATCTCAAGTTCTGACACGCCGGTATACAGCTCTTCAAAATTTACTCGATCCGCTTCAAAATCTGTTGCTTTCAGTCCGATTGCATCAGCTTTAATACGCACGTTTGCATCTTTGGAGATAAGAGTCACCTCTTTATCCGGGTTTTGCTCTTTAACGAAGAGTGCCGTTCCGATAATCAAGTTATCTTTCTCATCTGAAAGCAATACATCGTTAGCTATAGTTTGCACCTTTTTACTCATCACTACTTGAATCGTGCTCCCGTTGTCCATTTCAACCCCTTTTTGCAAAGAGCCTTGATCTCTCAATTTATCCAAATATCTACTTATTTGGCGTGCGTTCCTCCCCTTTTCATCGACCCCTTTCTTAAAGTTATCTATCTCCTC
>JAJBBL010000112.1 GCA_020532365.1 Candidatus Cloacimonadota bacterium
TTTGAAGGGCTACATAAGATAAGTGCTTTTGGTGTTGTACTCACTTTGATTGCTTCTTCTAACTGTTCAGGTGTAATTCTAAAGTCAGTGCTTTCATCAGTTGGCAGAATTACGGGGATACCTCCGGCTATTTCGACTTGTGAAGGATAGCTGACCCAATAAGGGGCAGGGATGAATACTTGGTCACGTGAATCACAAATAGCCATTAAAACGTTTGCGATAGAAGCTTTGGCGCCTGGTGAGACCAATACTTGTGTCGGCTTATATTCAAGCCCATTATCTTTTCTGAATTTTTCACAGATAGCTTCTCTAAGAGGAAGGATACCTGGTGTGGCGGTATATCTCGTAAAGTTCTCATCAATAGCTTTTTTACCCGCTTCTTTTATGTAATCTGGGGTATTGAAATCAGGTTCCCCTATACTAAAACTAAGTACATCAATTCCGGCCGCTCTCATCTCATTTGCTTTTGCAGATACTGAAAGTGTAGGTGACGGTTTTAACGCTAACGCACGATTAGATATTTTGATTGCCATAAGGATTCTCCTCTTGATTTTATTTTTCGTTATCAAACACTATTAATGAAAGATCCCCTATCGTAAGGAACATCTCTCTAATTCTTTTCAAAAGAGCATAGCGATTATCTCGCACTCTTTTGTCTTCGACGTTGACCATAACCCCATCGAAAAAGGCATCTATTTCAATACGGATCTCCATAAAGTTGTCGATTACTTTTGCATATTCTCTATCAGCTACCAACTCTTGAACTATTTTCTCTTTGCTCACTAAAGCGTCAAAGAGTTCTTTCTCTTCTTTCGCAATGAAGAGTGAGTCATCCACAGATTGGAACTCTGATTCTTTAGAGATGATGTTGGACACCCTTTTAAAGCTAATGGTCATCAGCTTGAATTCTTCCGTATCTCTGATGTCGTTCAACAAAATTGCTTTGGACTGAATTGCAGTAAACTCATAATCTGATTCGGCCATCACAGCACGGCAAACCCCTTGGTCGACACCCTGTTGTTGCAGGTACCATTCGATTCTTTGGTCGAAGAAGTTAAGCAGATTTTCTTTACCTTGATTGTCTTTTTCAAGCTTTTCTTCAAACAGTTCATACGCATATTCGATAAGCTCTTTCAGGTTGAACGACAACTCTTTTTCAAACAATATTCTAACTATCCCGTTAGCAACCCGACGTAGCGCAAAAGGATCGTTTGAGCCGGTAGGAATAACCCCCGTGCCAAAAACACCACACAGAGTATCAATTTTGTCTGCAATCGACACGACTGTTGCGCACTCATTTGAAGGGAGACTATGGGTTGAATTGAGAGGGAAGTAATGTTCTTCAATACCGATTGCAACACTCTCTTTCTCGCCCCACACAGTAGCGTAGTTACGTCCAACATAACCTTGCAGGGTAGCGAACTCTTTTTCTCCAACCATTAAGGAGGTCAGGTCAAACTTACAGACATCGGCCAGTCTTTGCGCATCGAGAGCAGTTTCTTCGCTCAGTCCCAACTCTCTACTTATATACGCGGCTAACTTCATTATTCGTCTTGTCTTTTCATAGACTGTACCCAGCTTTGCTGCAAAGATAATATCATTCAGCTTTTCATTGAAATACTCAATGTTTTTGGCACTATCCTCTTTGTAGTAAAACTCGGCATCATCTAACCTGGCTTTAACAACCCGCTCATTCCCCTCTTTAGTATTCTCAGCGTAATCGGGACGATTGTTAGCGATGAATATAAAATGGCTATTCATCCCACCATCTTCGTTGTAGAGTGGGAAATACTTCTGATTTTTTACCAAGGTCGCCTCAATGAGTCTATTTGGTAGAGTCAGGTAGTCCTCTTTAAAGCTTGCTAAAACAGCTGTTGGATATTCGACTATATCAGTAACCTCTTCTAACAGTTCTTTATAGTTTAAGAGTCTACTATTATTTTCGGTGGAAAGTTTTATGATTTGATCTTCGATCGATCTTTTTCTCTTCTCTCTATCGGCGATGACTAAGCCATCTATCTCTAACTTTGATAAGTAGCTGTTCGGGGTGTCAATAACGATAGCTTTACCGGTTTTTGACAGAACATTGCCATTAGTAATTTTGTCGGTCTTAATTCCGTTATACTCAACTTTTACCAATTCCTCGCCATAGATAGCCACAAGCCACCTAATCGGGCGGGCAAATTTTTCTGTTTTAGCGCGCCAATACATAGTTTTAGGAAAGCTTATCTTCTTCAAAGCAGCGGTGGCAATCTCTTCGAGCAGGTGAATTGTCTGCTCTCCAAGCATCATTTTTTTGACGGCAATATACTCACCTTTGCTGGTGTTTACAATGAATGAATCTGCCTCTTCGCATTGTGCACCTCTTATAAACCCAGCCCCTGCTTTGGATAACGTGCCATCCTCATTATAAGCTACTCTTTTGGCTGGCCCGATCCTTTCTACTATCTCGTCACGCTGTTTAACATCCAAATCTTTTACGATTATCGTTAGACGACGAGGCGTCGAGTATTGATCAACTCGTGTAAAGCTTAGATTCTTACTCCGTAGACTTTCGTCAAAGTAACCGCTTAAAGCCAATACCGCAGGTGCGATATAACTCGCAGGTAACTCTTCAACTCCAATCTCGAAGAGAAAATCTTTTTTATCCATTAAATGAACCCCTTATTGAGACAACTATAGTCTGCACCATTAGGTGTCATAAAAACGAACCTATAAAACATGTCTATCATTATTTACAGATCGAGCAGTTTATTAGACCTACTTTGATAAAAA
>JAJBBL010000059.1 GCA_020532365.1 Candidatus Cloacimonadota bacterium
ATCAGCTCTCTTTCGTCATCTATTCACTACAAAATTACCATTTATAGCCATTCTCTATAAAAAAACAGGAAAACCTTATCACCTAAGGGGTTAGTAAGGAGTATACTCGTAGGCGGACTATAGCCGCCTACGGCATTCCCCCTTACTTTCCGCCTTGACATTAAGTGGAAATCTATTATTATTAAGATAGAGCTCGTCGATCGTTTTATGGGTTGAGAATGAATTTGATTGACCCAAAATGTGGGTCTGTGAGTTTAGCAATTGAAATTGGAGGGTCGATGAAGAAAAAATTATACAGAGATGTCATACAGTATTTAGGAATAGCACTTGGTGCTTCCTTATTAGCTATATCCTATAGCTGGTTTTTAGTGCCGTATAAAATAGCCCCTGGTGGAGTAGGGGGATTAGCACAAATATTTTACCACTTATTCGGATTTCCAGTCGGTTTGAGTATGATTTTGATGAACATTCCGCTTTTTGTTCTCAGTATATTAGTTCTTGGTAAAGGTTTTGGCGTGCGATCGATATTCGGTATGCTCACGGCATCAACACTTACCGACGTATTAAGCTTTCCAACACTTTTTAAGCTCGGAATAATCAAAGATTCAGAACCGTTTGCACATATGGTAAACGATAATATGGTGTATGCTATATTTGGACCTAATGATATGTTCTTGTCCGCGATTGCCGGCTCTGTCATATTAGGGATTGGCTTGGGTATTATTTTCCGCTCGAAAGGATCAACAGCAGGAACAGATATTCCAGTAGCCATTATTAAACAAAAGACAGGACTCTCCGTCGGTAACGGCTTCTTGCTTGTGGAGTCGTTAATTATTTTTACGATAGGGCTCGTCTTCAAAGACCTAAAGTTAGTAGTTTGGGGCTATGTGAACCTATTTATCAGCTCGAGAGTAGTCGACATTTCAAGCGAAGGGTTACCCAATCTTAAAGGGGTGCATATAATATCACATCGTTCTGCAGAGATAAGAACGAAAATTCATAGTGAGTTGGAACGAGGGGTGACCTATCTGAAAGGCGAAGGAGCTTATACAGGTAAAGACTATAAAATAGTTTTTTGTGTGGTAAGTTTACGTCAATTACCTGTAATCAGAGAGATAGTTAAAGACATTGATCCTAAAGCATTTATGATTATTACAGAAGTATCAGACGTAATGGGAGAAGGGTTTAAAAGCCGTAATCTTGACTTCACAACTTAGCCTTATCGTCGTTGATGTGTAGTTTAAGGTTGACATAAAAGCTAAGCCAGCTTTTCGTATCAATATACTATATATGGAGGTATTTGTATGGCAAACTTTAATGCTCCTGAAAACATTGCAGAAGCGGTTATTGAGAAGGTCGGTGTTAAAAAATGTCAGTTAGGATTCGTTCAAGTAGTTCTTTTAGGCATCTTAGCCGGCGCATTCATTGCGTTTGGTGCTCAATTGGCTACAAGAGTTCAGACAGGCGTCGAACCATTCGGCCTTAGGATTTTCCTTGGCGGTGCAGTATTTAGCGTGGGCCTTATGTTGGTCGTTATTGCTGGTGCTGAGCTTTTCACAGGAAACAACCTAATAATGATGTCAGTTTTAGCTGGTAAAAAGAAAGTTGGAACGATGTTAGGCTATTGGTTGATCGTATTCATCGCTAACTTCATCGGTTCACTTTTAGTAGTATGGCTTATGAAAATGTCAAATATCGTCACTGGTGACGTTGCTGCTACAGCTATTGGCATTGCAAAATCTAAAGCTGGATTAACCTTCCAAGAAGCTTTCTTCAGAGGCATTCTTTGTAACTGGTTAGTTTGTCTTGCAGTATGGTTGGCTTTAGCTGCCAACGATATTCCTGGTAAAATATTGGGTATCTTCTTCCCAATTATGGCTTTCGTAGCATCAGGATTTGAGCATAGCATCGCAAACATGTATTTCATTCCAATGGGTATGATTCTCGACACAACCGGTTCCATCACAATGGGCGGGTTTATGAATAACTTAGCCGCTGCAACTTTAGGTAATATCGTTGGTGGCGCTGGTTTTGTTGCTACTGTCTACTACGTTATTTTCAGAAAGTGCGCAAACAAACCTGAGGCAAAATAAGAGAAGACAAGTTACTCATTGATGAGAACTCTTTGCAGAGTAGATGAATTTTGATAGAGAAAGAGTAAAGATGTCTGCCGCTATTCTTGCGGGAGGTAAGAATACGCGGATCGGAACTGAAAAATCTCTGTTGAAGATTAAAGACGAACCGATAATTGATGGGATGGTCGAGCTCTTAGAGCAAATGTTCCCTGAAGTTATTATTTCAACGTCTAAAGTCTCACTCAAAAACAGATTTCCAAATGGAATATTTTGCGAAGATCTCTATAAAGAGACGGGACCTTTAGCAGGTATCCACTCAATTTTAAAGATGGCATCGTATGATGCCGTCTTTATTTTTGCTTGTGATATGCCACATTTAAACCGACTCTTAATCCAACTTATGATCGAATACTACACAAGCCTGGAAGAAGGTTCTATACTCGTCCCCAGACATAGTGAAGGGATAGAGCCACTCCACTCTATATACCACAAAAAACACATCCCCCTTATTGAAAAACAAATCGAAAATGGGCGCTGTAAAATAACTGACTTCGTTAGGGGAGCAGAGGCTAAATATCTCGACGTCCGAGATGAAGATAAAAAACACTTTTTTAATATCAATACTAAACGGGACTATGATTCTATCACAAAAGAGCTCCTTAAAGGGAATAATTAGAACTGTACTGACAATATC
>JAJBBL010000187.1 GCA_020532365.1 Candidatus Cloacimonadota bacterium
CTGTAATTTGGTCAGCTCCATTTTGTTCAGCGATCAGAGCTGCATATACTGGGTCGGGTTCAAGCCCCATTCTCGCCTGTCTAACAGTTGCTACGTGGTCAACATTTATGCCCAAAAGTATCATATTCTTACTCTCCTCTTAATTTATCTCATCAAAAAAGTCATCGTTAATTTCAATAGAAGCGTTCTCTCTTAATGTGTCGAGATGGCTTTCTATTTGTAAATCTTTGTCTACCTGTTCCAGTCTCTTTTTAAGCGGCTCTTTAACATCTTCAAACGGAAGGGTGCCTGCCGGTATTTTTTGCGTAACCATAACGATATGGAAGCCATGTTCAGTCTCAAAGGGGTTACTTATTTGGTTTAGCTCCAAGCTAAAGCATATTTCATCAAACTCTTTGACGAGTTTACCCTTCTCGACGTAGCCGAGATCGCCTGCTTGAACGCAACTGGGGCATTCAGAGCAGCTACTCGCAATTTTATGGAACTCTTCAGCCGACTTAATATTATTTCTTATCCTTTGCGCCTCTGCCAGCCCTTTTTCAGCTTTGACTAAGATGTGTGAAAGCCTGACGGTATCGGGGTAGGCAAACAGGTCAATATTATCATTATAGAAGTCATTGAGGTGTTTATCATCTGCGGTAAAGTCATTATCTATCACCATATCGAGGTATTTCTTTATTCTAATGCTACTTCTTATCGATTGTTTAAGCTGTTCTTCATCAATAGATGATTGCTCCAGCATTTCGTTAAATTCATTTGGTTTATCAAACTTCATCATAAGTTCAATAAGGTCTTGCTGTACTTCATCTTCGAGTACTTCTATATTTTGCTTGTCGGCCTCCATTTTTATCAACATTCCATTGATGAGGTTTTCGACAGCTCTTTTTTTTAAGTTCAGATCGACTTCATCGATACACTCAGTCTCTTGGAGTTTTTGAACTTCTGCCCAAAACTCCTGCTCAGTTATCTCATAATCATTTATTCGAGCCACTATCATTTACAACCGTCCTTAGCTTTATTCTTGGATTTGATGATCAAGTCACCTATCATTAAAGTAACTCATTCTGTGTCGATTCAAAATAGTTTCTCATCTCTGCGAGTAAAAGATTTGGCTCATAGCTACTGAAGTTGAAGAGTTTTTGGAAATTGACTTTGCGATACCAGGTGAGCTGTCTCTTAGCGTAATTCCTTGTGTTCTTTTGAGCTTCGCTTTGGCACTCATCAAACGGAGCGTTATTCTTAAGGTAGGGAAAGAACTCTTTATAGCCGACTGAGTTCATACCTGGGTCGCTTATTTTATACCCTTTATCAAAGAGGCTTTGTATCTCGTCGATGAGACCCTCTTCGACCATCTGCTCGACCCTTTTGTTGATTCTATTGTAGAGTGTCTCTCTCTCTTCAACGATCATTATCCGATACGGGTTGAAAAGCTGTGTCGATCTATCTTGCTCACTCCAATGCTCTCGGATACTCTTACCGGTTGAGATGCAAACCTCTAACGCTCTTTTGACCCGATAGCTATCGTTAGGATGGATCTGTTTGGCAGACTCCGGGTCTACGTTACTGAGTAGTTGGTAAAGGTGTTCAGCCCCCTTTTCTTTTTCTAATTGGATAATACTCTCTCTCGCTTTAATATCGATCTCATCAGTGTCAAAGAGCCCTTCTAATAGCGCTTTAATGTAGAAACCGGTACCCCCACAGATGAGGGGTATTTTATCTTTGGTATGTAGATTTTTGATGATTTTTTTTGCTCGGTCAACGAAAGCGCCAGCATTAAACTCTTCGTCGGGATTGATTATATCGATCATATGGTGTTTGACACTCTTTTGGTCAGAAAGGGTTGGCTTGGCAGTGCCAATATCCATAAAGCAGTAGATCTGTCTCGAATCGGCCGAGATTATCTCAGTCTCTAAACGTTGAGCTAAGTCTAAGGCGAGTCTACTCTTACCACTGGCAGTAGGACCCTCTATTACGATAATGGGAATCATATCCTTTTGAATCTGCGCTCCAAGTCGGTGAGGGTAAATTTTATTATTACAGGGCGACCGTGTGGACAGAAATAGGGGACTTCACAGGCAAAAAGGTCATTAATTAGTTGAAGCATCTCTTTACGGCTCAGTTTCTCACCAGCCTTAACGGCAGCCTTACACGATACTGCTTTTGCCATACTGTCTCTAAAGTCCTCAGTCTCTTTATATTCATCTTGCAGTTGAACCAAGATCTCTTTAAAAACCTCTCCACCATCCCAATTACCCAACTCAGCAGGTATTTCATCGATAACTACAGAGTCACCACTGAAACTCTTCACGGCAAAGCCGGCCATTGAAAATATCTCAGGGTTCTCTTCGATGAGTGTCGTCACCGTATCTCTGAGGATGGGTGGAATATCCACAATGATGGGGAAGAGCATTTTTTGTGACTCTGCCGGCACTCCACCTAACCGATGGAGTATCTTTTCATAAACTATCCGCTCGTGTGCAGCGTGTTGGTCGATAATAATCAGCCCATCGTCAGATTGCACTAACACGTAGCTCTCGTGTATTTGCCAAGGGTTTACCAGCTCCTCTTCAGAGGGGAGGTAGAGCTCTTGGGCGAGCATACTCTCTCCAGTTTCAATTGGTTTGACCGGTGAGGTGGACTCTTCAGCCTCTTTTTGTGGAGTATCTCTTTTGTAGAGCATATCGAGGATAGGTAACACCTCTCTATGTTGTTGCTTGAAAGTCTTTTTAGGTTGTGAGGAGAAGGTCGGGTAGTTTTCAAA
>JAJBBL010000026.1 GCA_020532365.1 Candidatus Cloacimonadota bacterium
ATAGAACATTATAACCTGCCTTTTATTGTTTCTAAATGTATGCTTCGAGAAGCTTTAAGTAGGATAACACACTCTTGAGGGATTGACTCAAGAAGATCAGTCTCAAGTAGCGCATTGACGTTTGGAAAGTGGTGAGTACAGTTATACTCTGTTGCAAAAGTGCCGATTGAAATTGAGTTGAAAAATATAGAGCGAGAGGAGTAGTCTTCCTTGATTTGAGCAAGGTACTCTCCAATCTCTTTATGTAGTTCTATAGATTTGGGACCGAGCTCTAACATATCACCAATTATTGCCAAATGAGGGAGCTCATCCCTGTATGATGACAAAAAAATAAGGGCTGACTTCATTGATAAAGGGCTTGCATTGTAGCAATCTGAAATGAGATGTCGATTGTTTATTTGAGTAATCTCCATCCTGTCCGAGAGCTCTACAGGGAGCGTCAAGCCGCTCGATATTTCAGCGGCAGAATAGCCGAGAAGAGTTGCCACTATCGTTGAAAGACCTGCATTGTAAGCAAGAAAAGGAACCTCTGAGGCTAATGAATAGCTCTCTTCATTGACCTTAAAATTAATGCCATTCTCTTTTGAGGTTATACTGTGTATGTTGTAAGTTGAGGCTGAGTCAGCATTAACGTCAATGCCTACAGAGGTTGGGTCATTAAAGTTTACTCTGACTAATGGATAGGGAAAGTTGTCGAACCTATGCTCTGATGCCGATACTATACGAGCTTTAAGGTTACGTCTTAAAAGACTGCTTTTCTCCGTAAACACACCATCAAGACTTTTGAAGAACTCTAAGTGTGATGTGCTAATATTTGTCACTATCGCATAGGTCGGCTCTGTGATATTGGCCAGTGTTTCTATCTCACCAATGAGGCTGGAACCTAATTCAATCACGAGATACTCATAGTCTGAGTTGAGTCTGAAAAGTGTTTTAGAGACGCCTAAGATATTGTTTTCATTAGCAAAATTCTTGAGCACTGTCGCTTTTGTAGAGAGGATGTTATAGGTGTATTCTTTGGTCGTAGTCTTGCCAACGCTCCCTGTTATAGCCACGGTCTCTTTATTGAAGAGCGAGTTGAACTTTTTAGCAAGGAGTCCGTATGTTAACCGGGTATCCTTAACGTGAATAAGGTTGTCTCTATTAGCGGCGGTGTTTATATAATCCGCATTAACTATCGCAATGGAACCCTCTTCCGAGATCACACTCTCCACAAACATATGCCCATCAAAGTTATCCCCTTTAAGTGCAAAGTATATGGCAGGGGGCTGAATAGTCCTCGTATCAGTTGAGACACTTTCATAGGTGTGTGAAAAGCCGAATGTATCAAACTTGAGCTTCAGTTTTTCAATTCTCTGAACGTCTTTATCGTCAGTGTTCGGCTGACTCAGAGTTGAGTCCAGAGTCAAATATTGCTCTATCAAACTGTTTTGCTCGAATAATAGATATAATTGGATTAGATCTATTGGCACAGCTGTTTTGATACTACTTGGAGAATAATAGGATCCTTTAGTAGTGTGAAGAGTGTCTTTCCGGGCAGACCACTTTGCCTCCAATAATTCTTTGGCTATCAGTCTGTCATCAAAAGGGGTCTTTACCCCTTGAATCTCTTGATAGGTTTCGTGCCCTTTACCGGCAATTAGAATAATGTCGTTATCACAGGCTATATTAATAGCAGTTTCAATGGCTTTTTGCCGGTCGCATACCACCCAGTAGGGTGACATAGGGTGTAAGTGCGCTACCATATCAATAATAATGTCGGTTGGTTTTTCATCTCGGGGATTGTCAGTCGTGACGATAACTATGTCGGAGTGCTTCATTGCCGAATCTAACATATCGCCCCGTTTCCCTTTATCCCTGTTGCCACCGGAGCCGATTATGGTAATAAGTCGATCGTGTCGCTTTGTATGCTCCTCATTCTTCAATCTGCTCAGAGTCTTACAGGTATGCTCTACAGCGTCTGGAGTATGAGCGTAGTCGACATAACAATCGATAGGGGAGGCTGTTATTATCTTTTGAAGCCTACCAGGGATTGCCTTTGGGATAGCGTTAACAACACTGTTTATATCAAGATTTTTATCTGTTAATAAAGAGGTTGCTATCGATATTACCGTGTTGAAAGCATTGAAGTCTCCGATTAGCGGTGTGTTTATTGTATGGCTTTGAGTCAGCAAAGATGTTTTGTTTCCCTTCCACAGGTCGCCTAAGAAAGAGAGTGATACTCTGCTACCATCTCGATTCATTTCGATAATTTCATAGAGTAATGAATTAGGTAAAGCTTTAGATTTGTCAGAGGTGATAGCTATCTTTGAAGAGGGTATCTCACTATATAGACGGAAGCCGTAGTCGTCATCCACATTGATTAAGCAGATGGCATCGTCGTCAGCCAAGTAGTCAAACAGAAGTCTCTTGCTTTGATAGTAATCTTCCATATCGGGGTGGAAGTCTAAATGGTCACGAGACAAATTAGTGAAGATTGCGAAATCAAACTTTATACCGTATACTCTGTCTAATTTCAAAGCGTGAGATGATACTTCCATAACGACATAGTTGACCCCTTCATCCACCATTTTAGCAAAGATAGTGTTAAGTTCAGTTATGTCAGGGGTAGTTCGCTCAAGAGGGTAAGATGAGTTGTTTATCGTGTAACCAAGCGTTCCTATGGAGCCTACCGATAACCCTTGAGCTCTTAAAATGTTAGAGATAATGGTAACGGTTGAGGTTTTCCCATTAGTTCCAGTTACGCCGATGAGGCAAAA
>JAJBBL010000143.1 GCA_020532365.1 Candidatus Cloacimonadota bacterium
ATTATATAATCACGAAAACCGCTATGCTTGGAGACCATTTGCAAAGCGTCCATCCGCTGTGACATCGGGCGCTGCCCGAGCACTTCGCCTGAGATTAAAAAGTCGGCTTCTAACTCCTGCATAAGTCGTCCTGCTTCTCTAAACATTAGTGAGTGGCAGTCGATACAAGGGTTCATATTCTTACCAAAACCATAGCGGGGCTGGTTGATTAAGTCCAACATTTTTTCACCAATATCGATTACTTTCAGCTTATAACCGATTCTCTCTGCCTCTATTATCGCCCGCTCAGCAGTAAAGAAATAGCTCTGAAAGAAGATGGGGATCACCTCATAGCCGAGTCTCGCCATATAAAGTAGGGCTAACTGGCTGTCGAGTCCGCCCGAAAAGAGAGCTAACGCTTTACCCTTTGACTTCATTCAATAACCTCCATAATAAATTAGCTTTTGTAGGATGAGTTTCGAGTGGATAATGAAACCGTCTACCTTAGATGAGACGATTTTCCTATAAGGATAAAAATAACAAGGAAAATCTTGTTCTATAGTATCGAAGATCGGGCGCTACAATGAAAATACTTGACGTAGAGAGGAGTTATCTAAAAAGTAGAGACCACTTTTACTTTGTAAAAACAGAGTTTATTAAACCTGGAGGATTGATGAAACTTTTGAGAAAATTGCTCCCTGTGGTGATGGTGTACTTCTACATCCTATCTTTAGGAGCAATGACATTGGTCGACGGTAATCGATCGTTTGATGTGCAGTTAGAAGATTTGATTAAGTTCGAGGCTAAAGCCCTTAAAACAAGAAGAGAGGATAAGGGGTTGTCAGACTCCTGGCAGGGTGTGCTCTTGAGAGATGTACTCTCAACTCTTGAGATCACTAACTTTGATCAGCTAAAAATTACCTCGATCGATAATTATCAGATTCGGATCACCCATCAAGAGATTGAAGAAGATACTGTCATAATCGCTACTAATAGAAATGGGAAAGATTTGGATAGAGAATGGCTTCGCCTGATTGTGCCAAACAAACGGGATATGTTTTGGGTAGCTGGGATTAACGTTATCCAAACCGAAAGCTTTGCAGAGATGCCAGTGCCAAACTCTATCTTCTTTGCAGAGGATGTGATAAAAGGTAACGGTTTAGAAGATGCTGATCAGCTACTATTTAACCAAATAACTGCACCAGTCTTCCCGATGCTACAAGGTGAGTTTTTAGTCGTAGGGAGAGATGGTGTGTCGCATAAGCTCGACTATGAGACCTATTTTAACAGAGCCACACTTACTAAAGGTGACCAAGGATACGACTTGGAGAGTGAAGATATTCCCTCAGGTATGTCGATCAAAAACTTTGCTTACGTGCAGTTTTTCGACCGAGTACTTTTCTTTAGAGACCGGTTTGATAGTTTTTCCGAGGTGGGGAAACTGCTTAAATGGAAAGAATTACCTGAAGAGTTGAACTATGAAGATGGGGAAGTAGTATCTACTCAGCTTGAGTTTGAAAATCCAGAGTGGAGAAGGGGTGGAAGGTTAATATGGAAAAAACAATAGTACTCAGTTTACTTTTAGTTTTACTCTCAGCGTGTACGACACCAAGCGGATATATTCTGACCGGCAACGTTGAAAAAGAGATTAAGCTTACGACTATCGGTAGTTTAGATGAGGTTATTGCAGCGGCTGGAGTTAAGGCTGAATATGCGTTAGTAGTTGCTTCTGATGGGACATCTTTCTTACTATCAGAACAGTCATTCTCCCTTATAGAAATAAGTAAGGTACAGAACGAGTTTAATACTCGATCTGATCAGCTACCTCCGGTGTGCAATCTAAATAATATTAGTGAGATAATCGTTTATAATATCCATTACCCTCTCGAAGGATTTTACACCCCTTTCTCAGAGAGAATGAAAGGGTTTGAGTTCTTAGGGGAGAGTTCAATGGGCTTTCACTTTGTAAGAAAATATAATAGAATGGATGAGTAGTTCAAGGACGATCCAAACGTGTAATAAGGAGGTGAAGGAATGAGAAGATTAAGTGTTTTGTTAATTGTGGTTGTTTTGATGATGAGTCTTAGCTGTTTTGCCAAGAGTTCAGAGTCGTTTATAGGCAACTGGGCGGGTAGAATTATAGCGGCTGAGGTTGAAGTCGAAATTAGTTTAGAGATTGTTGATGAAGGTGACGAGGTTAGTGGACTTTTGAGTGTACCACTTCAACAGCAGTTTGATGTACCTGTAGTTAACCTGAAGATTGATCAGGAAAACATATCGTTTAAGGTCGAATTTCCCATGCCTGTACACATGAGAGGGAAACTTAGCGGAGATCAGATTGAAGGGCAGTTCACCCAAGGTGGGGTTAACGGTACTTTTAAGCTAACTAAGAGTGATGAAAAAGATCTAAGACCTCAAGAGTTGGTAATGCCTCCGCTTGAAGGGGAGAGAAACGTCTCTGTAGAGACCACTTTCGGCAAAATATACGGAAGCTTAGTAGTTCCGCAAAGCGATGAGAAGATGCCGTTAGTTATTATTATTCCAGGCTCAGGACCGACCGACCGAAATGGAAACAACCCACTTATCTATGGCAACAGTTATGTATATCGACAGATAGCAAATGAGCTCCTAAAAGAGGGGATTGCCTCGCTTAGATTCGATAAAAGAGGTATTGGTGAGAGTGTTGAAGCTCTGTTAAAAGAGGAAGACTTGAGAATAACCTATTATATTCGAGACGTATCCAGCTGGATAAA
>JAJBBL010000207.1 GCA_020532365.1 Candidatus Cloacimonadota bacterium
CCTAAGAAAGAGAATTGAATTGGATCGTAATGTTCATTCTTTTCTATCTGCCAGGTCAGCTCAACATTGCAAAGGCCTATATCGTAATCAAGTGAATGAGGTGCATACATTATTGGGGGTGAATAGTGCTTAGGGAAAGTAATGTCGTCAATCCAAGCGGCATCTTCGCCGGAAACATCCATAGCGCCTTTACTATAACTCCAACGGAAAGATCGTATACCTGCTTGGACTGGGTATGATACCCTCTCCCAATCGCTTTCGCCCGACCAAGTATCGCAAAGCTCGCCATCTATGTAAAATCTTAGATAGTCGTCATTCATTTCTGAGGATATTTTTCTATAAAAAGTGATTATCCCAGGTTCCAATACATCAATGTATAGAAGAATGCTTGTCGATGAGTTGTGATTTATAGCACCACTTTGGAGACTGTATTGACCGGAGTTGGAATAGTTATCGCTGACATACCAGTCTTCTGCTCCTGCTCCAGATTTATAAAATGACCATTCATAGCCTGGCAACTCCCCCTCTTCAAAGTCTATACTTACTTCATATCCGGTTCTAAAGCTCCAGATTTTCCCTTCAGTTTCGCCATACTCGTTCAAAGAGTTAATCTGCCAGTAATAATCTGTTGAATGTTCAAGAAGTGAGCCTAACTCAAATGAAGATTTATCTACTAATACTCGACTCAATATGTTGGTGGGTGGATTATCAGTGCCAAAACTAAACAGGTATTCATCAGCGCCACCACCATCATACCACTTAAACGATGAATCAGTATACACATCGTTTTCCCCATCAAACGGTGCAGGGGTTTTAGCTTGATTAGGTGGTGTATCTACAACTACATTGTTTATTGAGTTTAGGATGTTTACTCTGCCCGAGCCAAAAGTATTGTCTTTCTTATCAGATAGCCTGTCGACCCCCTCTTCAAGTAATTGGCAAATCTTTTCAGGGGTTAGGTTAGGATTTTTGGATAAAAGGAGCGCTATTGCTCCAGCTACTGCAGGAGCTGCCATAGAAGTGCCACTTTTCGGTACATATTCATCGTTATTTTCGTGACAGAGTGACCATACATCAACACCAGGTGCAGAAATATCAGGCTTAGTCAAACCCTCTCCCGGCTTGTATTTATAGTCAAAATATGGTTCAACATTTTGCCAAGTAACTGGACCACGTGAAGAGAAGGTTGCAATCCGATCTAAGTTGTCAATTGCAGCTACACTGATAATGCCAGAAACACCCCCGTGTTCATCCTGTTCTGGACCAAGCCAAGGGGGTGGACAGTCTTTAGGTATTGTAATATTGTTTGGTATTGGGAACTGGTTAGCCTCTCTCCATCTATTACCGGCTGAACCCGTCAACACAACAGATGCTGAGAGTAGATGCTCTAACACTTCACGCCATAAAGCACGCTCTTCTGGAGATACATTTACCCAACCAAATGACATTGTGAAAATATCAACGCCGTGAAATAAGCCGAACTGAATAGCTGACCAGACAATTGTGCGGTTAGAGTCTACATCGCTCGGATTAGAAATCCTCAAAGCCATAATTTCAGCTTCAGGGGCTACACCAGATTGCGTACCAGAGGTCCCATCGCCTGCGACGATTCCGGCACAGTGCGTTCCATGTCCGTCAAGGTCGGTAGGATTATCGTCATCATCTTTGAAATTATATCCATGGTTAGAATAATCTTGGTGTACCCACATTCGGTTTACTATGTCTTTATGATTATAGTTAACACCTGTATCCAATACACCTACAAGTACTCCAGCCCCTTTGTAACCTAACTCCCATACTTCGGGAACTTTCATTAAACGGAGTCCATAAGTAACTCCTCTCTCTTTTTCAGGGTATAACGTTGTATTTGGAACTGGATCATCAAAGATTGGCTTAAGCGGATCGTAATCTATATATTCGATGTCATCCCTTTCGTTAAGAGCTAAAAGGGCAGTTAGACTCGCATTTAAGCCGATTGTGTTATTAAGCCACAGATACTTAATGGAGTCGGCCTCTTTCTTATCGAGTTTCTTTTCTAAAAAGAGCTTGATATCTGCTTGGGTCTCTTCACTTTTAGCTCTAAGGGTAGATATCGTGTATTCTCTTCTCTCCTTTTTCCCGAGATCTTTAACAGTCTGATAGAGTAACTTAGAATCGACTCGATCTTTCATCACTATCAAGACCGGTATCTTTCGGGAACTATCAGATAACAAATACAAATGTTCGTTCAGTTCATCTGTTCCCTTACTCAAAGACAAAGAGTAAAGGCTCCCAACTATCAGCAAGCTTACGGTCAAGAAAACTGCTCTAATTTTGTTCATCACAACTCCCTTGTATTCAAACGGCAATTAGTTTATTATCTGTACTTTACGAGTGATTATCTTTTCGTCTACAGATACCTTAAGAAGGTAGAAACCACTACCTACCTGCTTTCCACTTATGTCTTTTAAATCCCAACTGATCTGATGTATCCCTCTGTTACTTTCCACATTAGGCATCTTTTTTATCAACTGGCCTTTAATGTTGTATATTGAAACGTCAAGCTGGCTCACATTGTCGGGTAGGTTGTATTCGATTATTAGTGAGCTTTCGTTTCGCTGGGTGTTAGCTTGTTTCACAATCGGGTTAGGAAACGCTTTTAGGTAAAACTCTCCAACATTAACCACCTCTTCGTTAACTCCAGTCAACTGGACTATGTATTCAGCGGTACTGATTTCACCTGCAAG
>JAJBBL010000145.1 GCA_020532365.1 Candidatus Cloacimonadota bacterium
AGCTCAAAAGCTTGGTGAAATTATATACCAACAAATGCAACAAGAGCAAGCTGCGGCACAAGGTGAAGCGGCTGGAGCTGAAGGGTTTGAGCAACAAGCAGAAACTCCTAAAGATGATGGACCGATCGATGCTGATTACGAAGTAGTCGATGAAGAATAAAAATCAACATAAATATCGAATAAAAATGTCGGAGAAAGAGGGATCATTTCCCTCTTTCTCCTCTTATCTATCTAATGGACAAATCTTTAACACAGAAATATCGGTTTTGTAGACTTACTGCTGAGACGATGAATTCTACTAATTTGGTTTAAGAGGTTGCGATGGCAAAGAGAGATTATTATGAAGTTTTAGGGGTCGATAAAAAAGCAAATGCGGATGAAATCAAGAAAGCATACCGCAAGCTGGCAATGAAATACCACCCCGACAGAAACAAAGATGACAAAGATGCTGAAGAAAAATTTAAAGAGGTAGCCGAAGCTTACGAAGTACTCAGTGACGACGATAAACGACAAAAATACAATAAATTTGGTCACGCCGGACTCGAAGGAGCTTTTGGCGGAGGCGGTTTCAGTTGGAGCGACTTCACACACGCTTCAGACTTCTCCGATATTTTTGGAGACGGCTTAGGTGGTATTTTCGATATGTTTTTCGGAGGTGGAGGTGGGCGCAGACGTAGCGCGCAAGCTGATAGAGCTGGTGAAGACCTCAGGATTACAATTTCTTTAACCCTACAAGAGATAGCCAAAGGGACATCTAAAAGTGTAAAAGTAAACCTAATGGATGCCTGCGAAACCTGTAACGGAAGTGGCTCGTCGGACGGTTCAGTCACCACTTGTGAACAATGTCACGGTTCTGGACAAGTAAGACGTACCCAGCGTACTTTCTTTGGAAATATGGAGACTATGTCGGCCTGTCCAAGCTGCCAAGGTGAAGGCAAGACAATCAAGAATAAGTGTACAAAATGCAAAGGAGAAGGGCGTACTTCTGCAGTTAAGAACATAAAATTCGACATCCCAGCCGGTATTTCAGAAGGTCAGATCATCAGATTACGAGGGAAAGGAAACAAAGGACCTCGAGGTGGAGCATATGGAGACCTACTTGTCCACATCCTCGAAAAAGAGGACGATGTTTTTGAAAGACGAGGCGAAAATCTATTCTTAGCCTTCCCTATCAGTTTCTCACAAGCAGCTCTCGGCGCTGAGGTTACAGTTCCAACAGTTTCTGGTAACGCCAAGATGAAAATACCTGCCGGCACGCAGAGTGGCAAGGTTTTCAGGCTACGTGACCAAGGGCTACCGATATTGCATCAAAACGTCAAAGGAGACCTATTTGTCACTGTAATAGTTCAGACACCGACCAAACTATCTAAGGCAGAGAAGAGTCTTTTTGAACAGTTAGCTGGGTATGACAAAGAGACTAAATTTACCCCAGGCAAGAGATTTAAGTTTTAAGGAGCGTTTCTAATGCCTTGCTTTTATCTGCCTGAAATGAGCCAAGACTCAACCTATCTCACTGTTGAGAGTGAAGAGTATCATCACATCATAAACGTCTATCGTAAAAGGAAAGGGGATGAGATTCTAATCACCAACGGTAAGGGTATTTTAGGCAAAGCTATTATAGAAGAAATAGGCAAGAAAGCACTCAAAGTAAGGATTCTCAATCAGGACGTATCCAATAAAAAGGGTAGGCATATCGCAGCTGCATTCTCACTACTTAAGAATAAAAACGATAACCTAATTGTCGAAAAGCTGACTGAGTTAGGGGTAGATGAGTTTTTCCCTTTTGTAGCCCAGAGATCGGTCAGACAGAAGGGTGAAAACACAGAAGAGCGGTTTCAGAAAACTGCAATAGCCGCTATAAAACAGTGCGATAACCCATTCCTGCCGCAGATAAACAGAGTAAAAGAGCTCTCAAGCCTGTTAGAGCATCTAACTGAGCAAGGGTACGCTGTTTTCGTCGCTTTAGAGCGTGATACAGAGGTCTATCTCCCTCAGCTCATCGGTTCGCCCTACCCTGAAAAGATTGTAGTCTTTATAGGTTCTGAAGGTGGTTTCACTGATGAAGAGGTAGAGTTATTTCAAAGCAAAAATGTAAACTGTTTTACTATTTGCAGCAATATTTTAAGGGCAGAGACTGCCGCCATTGCAGCAGTCTCTCAACTTATTTTAACGTTAGAAACTCTTAATTAATAGAGTTATTTATCATCTCCGTTAGAATCATCTTCATCGTCTTGAGCAGAATCAACTTCTAACTCTAATACTTCATTTACCGGCAGCGCTTCAACCCCTCTTAAGGCTCGGTTTATCGCTCTCGTTCGTCTGCCAATCATCAACTCCAGATTGTCTCCCACGGCAGTAATACCTTTTTGAGTCTTAGCCAATAGGTCAGCAAAAGATTCAAACTGCGTTTTGACCATCCCGAGTGTTTTCCAGACTTCACTCGACCTCTTCTCAATAGCAAGAGTTTGGAACCCCATCTGCAGACTATTCAACAAGGCTGTCAAAGTAGTAGGACCTGTAATAGTTACTTTGTAATCACGTCGTATCTGCTCAACGACGTCAGTCCTTCCCAACACTTCAGCATAAATACCTTCAGCAGGTAGAAATAGCAGGGCAAAGTCGGTAGTAATTGGCGGATGGATGTATTTTTCACTAATTGATTTAGCGAATGCTTTCACTGTATCAGCCAGCTTCTTTCTCTTATCGTCGATAGTGACTTTATCTCC
>JAJBBL010000163.1 GCA_020532365.1 Candidatus Cloacimonadota bacterium
AGACATATCTAACTTGCGTCGACTCTTCACCAATTTAGCTGTCTCGTCAAAAGAGTCCACGTGATAAATCGTTAAGTTATCACTTTCACCCCAGCTAAATGAAGGGATATGCCCTTTGATCAGCGTCGAACCGTATAGATTGCAACCTATACCGATAACCGTCCCTGTATTTATCGAACAGTTAATACCGATTTTTGTATGGTCACCGATTATAGTCCCTAAAAACTGCCTTCCGCTGTCCAGTATTTCTTTTTGTGGGTAGAAGAAACATTTCACCGTTTTATAGTTGTTTTTCAGGTCGCTATTATTGGTACCTGCACCGATATTGACCCACTCTCCGAGATATGCGTGTCCTAAAAAACCGGCGTGTTGTTTATTCGTATACCCTTGAATAATGGTTCCTTCCAACTCTCCACCTATTTTGCAGATCTTTCCGATGGAAGTTCCACCGTATATTGTAGCACCTGCTTTAATGACACTATTTTTCCCAATATAAGCTGGTCCTGAGATAACGGTATTCGCCATCACCGTCACATCTTCATCAATAATTACAGGACCTTCAGTGGCGTCGATCACTACCCCAGGTTTAAGTTCAGTCCCTTCTCCAAGCCACACAGAATAGGGGTTTAGAATAGTCACGCCAGGCTCAGTTTCGTAGTAATTATCCTGATCATAAAAAAAGTCATCAAAATCGCGCTTGATATACTCTGCATTACTCTCTATCAGCTCCCAAGTATATTCCCAACACTTTGCAGGGGTATGCTCTATCTTTCTCATATTTTGGAAGATCGCAGGTAGCATTTCAGAGCTAATCTCCCCCCCATCTAACTCAAGACGTGCAGCCAATACGTTACCCTCACAAACTAACGCTGTGGCGAAGGGTAACTGTCGAATGACTGATACCAGTAGATCGTCTATCACCAGTCTACTGTTCAACAATAAATAATCCCCTTTGCGGAAGCTATTCACTTCTCGCTTGGGGTATCTTTCTCTCTGCAGGGCAGCTATTCTTTGATGAACTATAAGCCCATATTTGTCTTCCTCAAAATAAGCTGACAAGCGTTGTCTCAGCTTCAAAACACCAACCCTTAAATCTCCTGTCGAACGATTAAGGGTCAAAGGATAAAAGTGACTCTCCTTTTGATCGTCAAAAATTACATAGCGCATAGGACACACCTCTTAAGTTTAATCAGACTTTCTCTAAAATATTCTCTACTCCCTCTACTATTTTATTGAGCTACAATCTCGTCAAATGTTTTTAACGAATCTCTGAAGAAAGCTCCAAGTTTCTGATAATCAGTTGACTTTATCTACCCTCTCTGCTATTTGGTTAGCTAACTAAAATAAATTTTGATAGGGGTATATGAAAACGTTTACAAACCGAACTGCAAGACGTGACTACTTTTTTGAAGAGGTATTAGAGGCTGGAATAGTTCTTTTAGGTACCGAAATTAAGTCTATCCGTAAGGGTAGCCTCAGCTTCAAAGATAGTTTTGCACGTATTGAGAAAGATGAGATATGGCTTTATAACCTACATATTAGCCCTTATGAAAAGGGAAACATCTTCAACCACCCGCCAGAACGAAGAAGAAAATTGCTCCTTAATAGACGTGAAATACGTAAACTAAGTAGAAAAACAGAGGAGCAGGGGTACACACTAATCCCCCGTGATATATACATCAATGAAGATGGGCTCTGTAAAGTAAGCCTCGCACTGGCAAAAGGTAAAAAACTCTACGATAAACGTGATGATATCCAAAAACGTGACCTACAACGTGAAGAAGAGCGGAGTAGAAAACATAATAAATATTAATTAACGATACTAAGGAGGGTGTTTACTATGGGATCAACTTTCAAGAAATATTATAACAAAATGGCGGATGAAAAGCTTTCGCCACTCGTAATCGAAACATTCCTCCGCTATTATGAAAAAGTGCAGGCTGGTGATAGAGGGCTGTTAACTAAAAGCGAGATCGTACCACCGGCAAAAGAGAACGTTATTTCTTTCAACACTTTAACTAATAAAGAGGTAACAAACCTCTCGAAACTATCTGTGATTAAGCTTAATGGCGGACTCGGTACTACAATGGGGCTGACAAAAGCAAAGTCGCTCCTCCCTGTCAAAAATGAACTTAACTTTCTCGACCTTATTGCCCTACAAACCCTACGTTTAAGAGAAACAACAGGACAGAATGTACCCCTCATCTTGATGAACAGTTTCAATACTGACACCGATACGCTCGGCTATTTAAAAAAATATCCAACCCTCGAAATAGCAGGCTTACCACTCAGCTTTATCCAAAACAAGTTCCCGAAAGTGAGAAGAGATAACCTTCAACCTTTTGAATATGAATCTGACCCTACTCAAGAGTGGAACCCGCCCGGACATGGCGATATCTACATTGCGCTAACTGTTTTCGGTATCTTAGACAAACTTATCGATTCTGGCATCGAATACGCCTTTATAGCTAATTCAGACAACCTCGGAGCTACTGTCGATCCTCGTATTCTAAACTATCTTATCGAAAGCAATACCCCATTTCTGATGGAAGTATGCAATCGACTGGAAATCGATAAAAAAGGCGGACACCTTGCACAAGACAAAGCCGGACAACTACTTCTACGTGAAGTAGCACAATGCCCTGAAAACGAGGTTGACGAGTTTCAAAACATCGAGCTTTACCGCTACTTCAATACAAACAATATTTGGGTTAATTTGAAAGCG
>JAJBBL010000067.1 GCA_020532365.1 Candidatus Cloacimonadota bacterium
GTCGTTGTATATGAATTCCAATTATTACCGTCAAACTTGGCTAAACCTTTATCTGTTGCTATCCAAGCTCTGTTAGACTCGTCGACTACTACATCATTGATTATATTACTTGCCAGACCTGAGTTAGATACAGTGTAGCCCTCCCAAGCCTGTCCGAATAGGAGCTGCCCCGTCAGCAATATAGCCATTATGATGAAGATCTGTATGTGTTTCATTTTCCTACCTCCAGTATAATCTTTTGGTTAGAGTCAGTCTTCAATCAAGATTATAGCTATAATATAATCAACTAAAATACTTTTGCCTTAAAAATCTCAACTGTGGCGTGACTCAACTGCTCCCCCTCATACAAGCCCCGCTCCCAGCTGTCAATAATCTTTCTATATTTTTTCTTAGAAGAGGGGTCAATATTTAAGGCTACTATTTTGCTGGCAATCTCGTCACCTCGATCTGTGTATATCTTGATCAAGAAAGTCTCTTCACGTGCAAATTCAGTGGTGTTTTGAACTACAAAAAGTACATCGACGCTCGACAGAGTTTGCTCTGCTAACTCGATATCGGAGACTACGTAATAAATATCCCGTTTCTTGTTGTAGCAAGAACGCATATAAATTCCAAAAATTACTGCTATAAGCAGCACGAGCTTAATCGTGTTTGGTATCGCTCTTTTCTGTGAATAATCTGGCTTTTCAATAATAGGCATAACTTATTCCTCGTTAAGTAGAGTTCCTCCAGTCATCTCTGACGGGATCGGAATCCCTAATAAATCCAAAATTGTTGGTGCTAAGTCAGCGAGTTTACCGCTTTTAACTCCGTAATTCACCTTGTTTTGGCGAATAATTATTACCGGAACTGGGTTCGTAGTATGAGCTGTAAATATATTGCTATCTTCGTCAACCATTTTTTCTGCGTTGCCATGATCTGCCGTGATTATTACATCGTAACCACCCTGCTTTGCTATCGGATAAATCTCACCAATACATTGATCTACCGTCTCTACTGCCTTAACCGTCGCTTCGAAAACACCAGTATGACCCACCATATCGCAATTGGCAAAGTTGGTCACTATTAAAGAATGCTCCCCCTTGATTATAGCCTCTGTCAGATTCTCTTTTATTTCAACCGCACTCATCTCAGGTTGTAAGTCGTAAGAGGCAACTTTCGGTGAAGGGACTAATATCCGCTCCTCTTTCATAAAAGGCTCCTCTCGGCCTGAGTTGAAAAAGAATGTTACGTGAGCGTACTTTTCAGTCTCAGCTATTCTGAGTTGCTTAAGTCCACTATCAGCTACTACTTCTCCGAGGATCTGTTTTTGCTCTTCAGCCCTAAAAGCTACCTCTAAATATGGCTCAAAAGAGCTGTCATACTCGCTCATTGAAACAAACTTTAGATAATTAAGCGGCTTTGTTGCAAAGAGGTTGAAATCTGGAGATATAAACGCTCTGGTTAACTGCCTCGTTCTGTCGGCTCGGTAATTAAGAAAAACAATCGCATCGTTGTCTTTAACTTTAGCGACAGGTCGACCATTTTCAAACACGACTTTTGGGATGATAAATTCATCAGTTAATCCTTCCGAATAACTTCTTTCTATACCCTCTATAGGATCTGTAATAGGCTCTCCTTCACCATTAACAATTGCTTCATAAGCTTTTTGGATTCTATCCCATCGGTTGTCGCGATCCATAGAATAGTAGCGCCCGGAAACTGTTGCTAATTTACCAAGCTTATACTCCTCCACCTTCGCTAAATAATAGCGCATAAAGTCTATTCCCGACTGCGGAAGTGTATCCCGCCCATCCATAAAAGCGTGTAAAAACACTCTGTCAAAGCTACGTCTGCGACAAAGCTCTAACATTCCCTCTAAGTGGTTTAGGTTGCTGTGGACATTGCCATCCGAAAGTAGTATAAATAAATGAAGGTTGCTGTTGTTCTCTGCCGCGTGAGTGACTCCATTGTTAAGAGCTTTATTGTCATAAAACTCACCCTCTCTGATCATTTTATCAATGAAAGTATTGAGCTGGTAAACGACCCTCCCCGCACCTATATTGATATGACCTACCTCCGAGTTGCCCATTACACCTGTAGGAAGACCTACATCTTCACCTGATGCAATCAGTGTACTGTTTGGATAAGTTGCCAACAGCTTGTCTAAGTTTGGTGTGTTTGCAGCTTTCACTGCGTTCCCTGTGACGTTTGAGCTTAGCCCCCAACCGTCGAGAATCATCAATAATACCTTTTTATCCATATATATTCTTTATTTAGTCGCTAAATTTCCTTTAATAATACCGTCGCGTAACATACTACCCCTGATTCAGAACCGCTGATGCCAAGCCCTTCTTCAGTAGTAGCTTTAACTGAAATAGCAGATAAGTCAATCTTTAAGTCAGAGGCAAGATTGGCTCGCATATCATCAATATAAGGGGCTATCTTAGGCCTTTGTAGACATATTGTGCTGTCTATGTTTCCCACCCGGTACCCCTTCTCTACAATAAGCTCATTCACCTCTCTTAAAAGTAGCCTGCTGTCTACATCTTTATACTTCGGATCACTGTCAGGAAATAGCTTTCCAATATCCCCTAAAGCAAGTGCTCCCAAAAGAGCGTCAATAATAGAATGGGTGAGGACATCCGCATCCGAATGTCCTGCAAGCCCAAGTTCGAAAGGGATTACTACCCCCCCTAAGATTAGCTTCCGATTAGGTACTAATCTATGTACGTCGTAGCCAAA
>JAJBBL010000065.1 GCA_020532365.1 Candidatus Cloacimonadota bacterium
TACATAGCGTGAAAGACTTATTGAAGTGTAGCAAGAAGGCATAGCAAAGTTGTGAAGTTTCGTAGGGGCGGCGGCTTGCTCGCCCCTAAGTCATCAAGTAGACAATTAAAAGTTGTGAGGTTTTGAAGTAAAAAAAAGGTTCTCTCGCGGATCTCACTGATCTCACAGATTAAAAAGAAGAAAAAGAAAACTAAGGATTAGATGCGTAGTGGCTTGAAAGTGAAACGTCAACACATAATGGGGGTAGGCAAAACACCCCAACCAAAGACAATAATCACGCAGATAATTCAAGGTTGTGAAGTTGTGAAGTAGGGCGGAGTAATCTCCCGCCCCTACAATTTTAATAAAGCCTCACGGAGTTCCCACCAAGTGCGCCGATTATTTGAAGTGTAGCGGTTTAGCGTTAGATAGTGATATTGATCTCTTTGATTTCTGGGTAGCGGCCTAAGTGTTCTCGGATCTCTTCGGCTATATTGTCGCGATACTCGTCAAACTTCGGTACATCTAAGTCAACCGTGGCGACCCCATCGTGCCAGCCGACGTATTTGACCATTTTGAGATCGATAATACTTTTGCCAACTTTGGGGTAGAGGATACGTCCGAGCTCTTCGACGATCGTCTCTTTGCTGAACTCCGGACGCTCGGCCAATTTATGGGTCACTTCATAGTTGGTGATCGCTGAGCGGAGCGTATCGACGGCGAGCACAGAGCAGTGCATCTTGATAGGTGGTAGACCGTCGAGTGCAGAAGCGGCGTCTTCCCAATCGATTTTCTTACCTTCTTCGAGGGTCTTCCCTTTAGCGAGTTCGGTAATAATCGAGGCGGTGGCAATATTTGAGGCACAGCCGTACGATTGAAACTTAATATCTTCGATCGTTTGGCTCTCAGGGTTGACCTTGAGGTAAATAGTCACCTGATCGCCACAAGCGGGGCTACCCTCGGTGGCAACGGCGTCGGGATCATCTATTTTACCCATGTTTCGTGGGTTCATAAAGTAGTCTAAGACCTTCTGTGAATATTCCATATTAACTCTCCAGTTTATTCATTCCTTATTGTGGTTTATTTTCAGGGTTGAGCGGACTCAACTTGCGGAGCTTTTCTACAATCTCCGCTAATCTGTCAACCAACTTATCGATATCTGCTTTGGTGTGGCTTGGGTCGACGGTAAACTTCATTGAGCCGTGTGACTGTTCGTGATTACGCCCCATCGCCATCAGAACGTAGTTAGGTTTCAGCCCTTGTGAGGCGCAAGCGCTACCGGTAGCGACAGATAGGTCAAACTGGTCTAACATCATCATAATAGCTTCTCCTTCGATGTAATCGAATGAGATATTAACGTTATGTGGTGCTCTAAGTTCGCCTTCTGGGCCGTTGATCAGGATATTCGGAATCTTCTTTTTGATTGATTCGAATAAGTAGCTGCTGATTTCTCTTAAGTGGTTAGTATGCCCTTCAAAATCGTTGAAGATAAGCTCGATCGCTTTAACGAGTCCGACAATATTGGCGACACTCAAACCACCAGTTTGAAGGTTGTCGAGTCGGTTAACTCCGTGGATAAGCGGGCTTAGCTGTAACCCTTTACGTACGTAGAGGAAGCCAGATGCTTGAGGTCCGTTGAATTTATGTCCACTTACCGACATCATATCGATTCCATACTGGTCGACGTCTATGGGGATACGTCCGTACGCTTCACAGGCATCGACGTGGGTATAGATTCGGTGTCCGGCGCTTTTGAGAATCTCGTTGATTTTATGCATAGGTTGGATAGTGCCGACGGTATGATTGGCGATAGTGGTCATAAAGAGGATAGTTTTATCAGTGATCGACTGTTTAAGCTGTTCGAGGTCGATGAACCCATCCTTATCTGCTTTGAGGTAGGTAACTTTGAACCCACTTTTTTCGAAGAAGGCGGCGTTAGCCAAGAGGTCAGGATAGTCAATAACCGAGCAAATAATATGGTTTCCTTTATTGGAGTTACCCAACAGGAACCCTTTGATAGCAATATTATTGGCGATGGTACCCCCGGAGGTGAAGTGGATTTCCTTACTGTTGGCGCCGATTGTTTTAGCAACGCTCTCTTTCCACTCTTGCATTTTGTTGTTAATAAACGCGCCGGTTTTATTAAAGTTTTCAGGGTAATAAAACTTCTTCTCCAGATAGGGAAGCATCGCTTCCACCACCTCTTTTGCAGGCTTGGATGTCAGACAATTGTTCAAATATATTCTCTCTGAGGTCATTTCTCCTCCTCCTTGTTTTGCGAAAATCGGGATAACGAAATACCGACGAAAAAGAGCCTAACTTCGTCAGCTATCTCTAACCAAGTATCTAAGAAGTTGCACGGAAATCCTATACAGTACTCACGTTGAGCCACCTCTTCGTTGCAGTTAAGGTCGATCGGTACCTCACCAAGCGACTCCATAACGTCCCACAGGGAGATCTGCTCCAAAGGGCGGACGAGTGAATACCCACCATAAGCACCCCTGAGACTACTGATCAACCCGGCTTTACGTAAACTGTTGAAGATATGCTCCATATACTTCATAGGAAGATTCTGGACTCTGCAGACCTCCTTAAGTGGTGTCGGTTTGCCATCGTTTTCGACAGATAGCACTACTAAGCCTCTGACCGCGTATTCAATCTTCGTTGATATTTGCATAATTTTCCTCTCTACGGTATAACATAGTAATTTAATAGGAGATGTCAACTAAATTGTTTATA
>JAJBBL010000214.1 GCA_020532365.1 Candidatus Cloacimonadota bacterium
AACAAAAAACTCTCTTTACCTAAAGAGAGTTATGAAGATGGGGAACTTGAAGAGTATGGGCTAAAGCTTCGCTTTAAAGAGATTTAACTTGCCGATGACAAAAAGCGTTGTTACACTTTGGTCATGAGAAGTTGCTACTTTTGTCAAACAGAAATTGACGTGCTACTGACAATTGGTCACCAATCTCTTTGCCCTAATTGTGGCAGAGATTTAAAGGTGTGCCTAAATTGTAAGTTTTACAGCCCCTCATCTTACAAAGAGTGTACAGAGAACATTGAAGAGCATGTAATTAACAAAGATATTGCCAATTTTTGTGATCACTTTGTGATGGGAGAGGCAAAATCTAAAGGTGGCACTAAAAAGAAAGAGGAGGCCCTTAAGGCTTTCAACTCCCTTTTCAATGACGATTTTTAAGGAGCCTGAGATGATGGAAATTGGTTCAAAAGCACCAAACATTGCAGTTTTGGACGATCAAGATAAAGAAGTTTATTTAAAAGATTATCAGGGGCAATACTTAGTATTGTATGCATATCCTCGTGATAACACCCCCGGTTGCACAACAGAGGCGTGCTCATTTAGAGACAACTTAGCTGTTATTAGAGAACTTGGGGCAACTGTTGTTGGCATCAGTGCCGACTCGGTAGCATCACATCAAAAATTCAAAGATAAACACCAACTGAATTTCCCCCTATTAGCCGACACTGAGCACAAACTGCTTGAAGAACTTGGCGCTTGGGGTGAAAAAATCAGCTTTGGCAAAAAGAGAATGGGCATTAAAAGAAGCACCTTCTTATTTGACAAAGAGGGAGTTTTGGTCAAAGTATGGCCAAAAGTCTCCCCATCTGATCACCCATTAGAGATTGCTGAGTTTTTAAAAGAACTACAAAGCAAGTAGTAAATCTAAATCAATCTCACAGGCAACTGTTGGCATAGTAATCCCCCAACTCTCTAAAACCACTGGGCTCACCTCTCCAAACACTCCAACTGCAACATCTTTGTAGATGATGTTACCACTACGCCCTTCGATAAAGCGGGGGTCCACCATCTCTTTGAGGGTGTACTCCTTTTGGATGTAATAAAAGAGCGTTGCAATTTGGCTGTTGAGTTGGTTAAATCCCATCTCACCACTAGAACTTAAAAAGCCTAAGTAGTTTCTTGTTGTAGTTCCTGAAACATCAGAATCATCTTTAAAGGCAACTTTACCAATTTCAAAAATGTGGTGAGGATAAACAGCATAGCCGCTCACCGACTCACTCTCTAACAAAGAGGGGATAATTGAGGGGCGGACAAAAGCGTAATTCTCACTCATTGGATTGGCAATCTCAATGTAAGACTCCCCACTAACGTGCATATTATCTATGTACTCTTTTTTAGAGCCCAAGTAGTTGTACATCATCTCTTGAAAACCTAAACCAATCATCACATCTTTTATCTTACGAGAAAATGTTTCAACTTTTGTTAAGTGTCCAATTGTTAAATCTTTGGGCATCTCAGGGATAAAGTTCTCCATCCCATGTCCAATCATAACATCTTCAACGATATCTACTGGGTGTAAAAAGTCGTTACGATACTCAGGAACGCGCGCTTTAATTGTACCATTTTCAATTGTAGAGCTAATTCCCATCCTTGTTAAAGCTTCAACAATCTCTTTGTCAGTTAACTCTTTTCCAACCATCTTTTGTAAAAAAGGAACTTCACAAGTTGCCTCTTTTTGAAAATAGAATGGTACAGCAAACTCTTTGCCGTAAGGAGTCTCATAAGGATATTTACAAAGTACAGGTAATACTTCATACCCCATATCTGCACAATCAATTGCCACAATATTTGCAGCTAAAATAAGATCATCTAATATTGTTCCGCTAAATTCAAAAAATAGATTCTCATCCCCTGCTTCAACTGCCCCTAGATGGGCACTGTTAATAACTGGAGGGAAACTTAAAACTTCGTCATTATCATCGTACAAAAGGGGAAACAGAGGTAAATCGGCAACTATGTGACCAAATTCAATCCCTTTGGGGTGGCGCTTTGTAATCTCTCGTAACGAGATATCCTCTTCCATATGAAGTGGTACAAAGTGCTCTTTATCAGGATCAGCTCCTTTAAAGTGGATTGGGTATTTCATCAAATCGCTTCGATAAACTCCCATAGCAATACTCTTTCTCTTTTGCCCAAAGTTGTGGCAAAGTTTTTCTTGCGACTGAATTATTGCCTCTAAGGTCTCTTCAGTTAACTTTTTTCCTCTAACTGCAAAACCTACCGAGTAAGGGCGAATCTCTTTAGCCGATTGGTCAATTATTAAGATGCGATCTTCATAATCTTTATTCTCATCAATTGTTGAGAAAAAGTCGTATGAGGGAATCTTTTCAGCTTTGTAGGTGTTTAATTGGCGGGCAACACCTGCAGGTGACCATAAATCGGGACGGTTAGTATCGTTAAGTTCAATTTTATAAACTTTCTCACTCTCATCGTACCCATCTAGTTCTGCCTTAGCTACAACTAAAGATTCTTCAAGTGTTTGGTTATCATAATTATCGTTTAATAGAGATTTTAATAGTCTCTCATCAGCATCAATTTTAGGCATTAATTTGTCCTCCGTAGTCTAACTTTCTCAATATCGGCAGTAAAGAGTTCACGAAGGTCGTTAAGACCAAGATGCATTAAGGCCATCCGATCAATTCCTAAACCCCATGCTAAAACAGGAACATCA
>JAJBBL010000228.1 GCA_020532365.1 Candidatus Cloacimonadota bacterium
CTGAGCAGGAATGGCTACAGAGATGTGAAGTTTTATTCGATGAGATTAGATTAGAAAGAAGCAAAGGGTCAGACGCAGACGAATCAAAGTTAGAGAAGCTTAATAAGGAGCTACAGAGTGCAATGGCTAACGCTAATGAATATGTCGTGGACGACGAGTTTAGCCGCTTTTTCGAGATGAACGGGGGAGAGGGGCTTAATGCAGCGACCTCTTATGAGATGACGATCTATATGGTAAATCTCCCTTCAAACAAGCTTGAGCTTTGGATGTTAATGGAGGCAGATCGCTTTACCAACCCGGTCTTTCGTCAACTCTATCAAGAGCGAGAGGTTATTTTAGAAGAGAAAAGAATGACTGAGAGTTCCCCTTACACCAGATTCTCTCAAAAGTTTTTAGAAAATGCTTTCCAAGAACACCCTTATCGCAATCCAATTATCGGTACGGAAGAGGATATCAAGAGTATCTCTAATAAAGAGGTGAGGGACTACTTTGAGGAGCATTATGGTGCTGAAAACCTTGTCTTTGTAATCGTTGGTGATATTGAGCCGGACAATGTATTGGAATTGGCTAACCGACACCTGATAAGCATTCCAAAAGGTGAGAAAAACAGACCGCTTAGCGTAGTGGAGCCAAAGCAAACAGAAGAGAGAAGATTTGTAGTAGAAGATTCCGCTCAGCCCTATATGATGATAGGGTATAAGGTGCCACCAGGTACTCATAAGGATAGTAAGGTTTATAATGTGATAGCAGATATTTTGGGACAAGGTCGTACTTCGAGGCTGTATAAAGTGTTAGTAGAAGAGAAAAAGATGGCGGTATCTGCGTTTAGTTAGGTTGGCTATCCGGGTAGAGTATTTGAAAACTTATTTGTAATCGGTGTTATCCCAGCAGAGGGCGTATCGCTTGAAGATTGTTTAGTAGAGGTCGAAAATCAGGTAGAACTTCTTAAAGAGGAGATGGTTACAGATGAAGAACTGAGTGGCGTCAAAAAACGTAGCATTAAAAACTCAATCAATCGCGTTAAATCTGGTAGCGGACTCGCCTTCCAACTCGCCTATTATGAGTCATTGTTTGACGACTATTCGCTCCTTTTCAAAGAGCTTGAAGAGATCGAGCAGATTGATAAAGCAGACCTTATGCGAGTTATGCAGAAGACTTTTGTTCCCGAAAATAGAACTATCGGTGAGCTTAAACCTAAAGGGGGTAGATGATGAAAAACAGACGCTCAACCTTAATACATTCAATGAAAACATTGCTCCTGATAACAGTTCTGCTCTCCCTGTCGTTACTCTTTGCCAACAGCGAAACAGAAGAGAGATTTGGCATAAAATTCTCACCACTCTCGCCTATATCACTACCCGAAATAAGCGAAATGCAACTAAAAAATGGAATGACTCTGATGCTTAGCGAGAATCACGACTTCCCAACGATTTCAATATCGGTACTTGTCAGAGGTGGTACTTATTACGAGCCAGAAGATAAGATCGGAATGGTTGATATTGCGACAGAGCTACTTCGTAGCGGTGGAACTAAGTCATACTCCGTTGACAAGTTAAACAACTTACTTGAAAACAACGCTATTGATCTTTCAACCAATGCAGGCTTACATTCATCGGTAATCAATATGAACTTTTTGGCTGACGACATAGATTTAGCGTTAGAGGTGCTGAACGAAGTTCTGAGATATCCTCAGTTTAGCGAAGAGAGTATAGAGCGGGAGAAAAGGGGCTATACTGCAGAAATAGCCAGGCGTAATGATGAGATTTCCAGTATTACGAGTAGAGAGTATATGAAGCTGGTATTCGGCAAGGATCACCCTTATGCCAGAACATATGAGTATCATACTCTGGCGAATATTGAACGTGAAGATTTGATCAGCTATCATCAGCGCTTCTTTAAGCCTAATAATGTCATCTTTTCAGTAGTTGGTGACTTTAAGACGAAAACACTCAAAAAAAAAATAGAAAAGACTTTCGGTAAGTGGCAGAAGGATAAGTCATTTACTACAGAAGAAGTAGTCTTTGATGTTGAGTATAGACCGTCGGTGAACCTAATTGATTTAGAAGATGCCCAGCAAGCTTGGATTGCTATAGGACACATAACGGAAATGACACAACGTGACTCAGACTATGTGCCGATGCTGGTATTAAACAGCGTATTAGGCGCTCCATTCTCTGGAAGAATCTTTAATAGAATAAGGAATCAACAGGGGCTGGCTTATGCACCTACCGCCTATTACTCAGTGTTTTATGACTTCCCCGGAGTCTTTTATCTGATGTCGCAAACAAGAAATGACAAGACAGCTACTGCGATCAAGGCTTTGATAGAGGAAGTGAGAATACTACAAAACGAATATATTACCGAAGAGGAATTGAGCTACGCTAAAGAAAGCTTTTTGAACTCATTTGTCTTCAACTACACTACCACTGACCAAATAGTCAGGCGTCAGATGAGCTACAAGTATTGGAACTACCCTTCAGACTTTTTAGAGCAGGTAAGAAGGATGGTCGACAAAGTAACTGTCGAAGATATTCATAGAGTAGCCAAAGAGTATCTCTACCCTGATAAATTCATCGTCTTAGTAGCTGGTAATAGCGAGGAGTTTGATTACCCACTCGACACACTGGGTGAGGTCAACGAAATCGACATTGATATTCCAAGGCCTGAAAGGGGAAGAACGGAGCCGACTCAGATGAGTA
>JAJBBL010000193.1 GCA_020532365.1 Candidatus Cloacimonadota bacterium
AAACTGCCTCTATCCGATAAGGATACCGGTGATGGAAATTCTGTATACGTGTATCAAAGACAAGATAAGATAGAACTACTTAAGCTACTCGTATACGAAAAGTTTAGGTCAGAATGGAACTTAAACTTAGATAATGGACTGAAGGAAGAGTTCATCAGTAAAATAAACCTTAAACCGATCGTAACAGTGGTTAAAACAGATAAGATTGACTGGTTTGAGTATAAAGTTGAGTATAAAATACATAACGTCACGCTCAGCCATCAAGAGATCAGAAGCTTTTTCGGCAAGAACGAGAAATACCTTAGACTTCCAGACAATAGATTAGTCCATTTTGAAGATAATAAAGCGTTCAGTCAGCTCGATAACTTCCTTAAGACAATTGAAAAAAGTGGCGGAGCTAAGAATCGACTACAAAATTATAATCTAACTTATCTCTTTGCACTTTCGAAGATAAACACTAACTTGCAGGTTGCAGGGGATGATTACCTCAACGTTATGTTCAATGATCTGTTGAGACGTAGAGCAGAGGATATTACCTCGGTTCCCCTTTCACTGACAAATGTTATGCGTAGTTATCAGAAGCTCGGCTATTACTGGCTTAAAATGCTCCAAAGACACCATCTCGGTGGCATCCTTGCTGACGATATGGGGTTGGGTAAAACACTTCAAGCTTTAGCACTCCTCTCTGATTTCTACCAAGAGAACAAAGAAACACATAAAATGTCACTCGTCGTGTGCCCTAAAACACTCCTTTTTAACTGGGGTGCTGAAATAGATAAATTCCACCCAAATCTTACTTATACTATCTATGAAGGAAACAAAAGCTCACGGTCTGATATCTTAGAAGAGTGTACGAGCGATATTGTAATCGTCTCCTACTCACTTGTCCAAACTGATATAGATATTTTTAAGGAATACTCCTTTGCTTACATCATTTTGGACGAAGCTCAGCACATTAAAAACCCCGCTACATTAAAAAGTAAAGGGGTAAAACGCTTAGAAGCAGAGCATAGGGTCGCTCTAACCGGAACACCTATGGAAAACAATGCAGTTGAGCTCTGGTCTATCTTTGATTTCCTTATGCCCGGATATTTACAATCTCTGAGAACCTTCAAGAAAACTTACGATGACGATGATCTGACAAGTAAAGAAGAACAGGTTAGACGTAAAGAGCTGCTGGCACAAGTTATCTCACCCTTCATCTTGAGAAGAAGAAAAAGTGAAGTACTCTTAGAGCTTCCAGATAAACAGACTCAACTTATCTACAATAAAATGACTGCCCAGCAAGAGAGACTCTACCTCAAAGTGCTTAATACTGTAAAAGAGAGCTTAATGCCAGCAGAAGAAACAGATAAACCAATCAACTATATCAATGTCTTGACTATCCTGATGAGATTACGACAAATCTGTAACCACCCTGGAATGATCGACTCCACACTGATGGATAAAATAAATTACTCTGCTAAGCTCGAGTCACTCGTCAGCCTGATCCAAGATGCAGTAGAGAATAGAAGAAAATTATTGGTGTTCAGTCAATTCACTTCAATGCTTAAAATAGTCTCAGAAAGCTTAGATAAAATAGGCATCACCTATGAATATATGGATGGTAAAACAGTAGACCGTAAAGAGAGAATAGAAAGATTCACCACTGACGAACAAATAAGAGTCTTCCTCCTGACCCTCAAAGTTGGAGGGCTTGGCCTTAATCTTACCGCTGCCGATACCGTCATCCTTGTCGACCCTTGGTGGAACCCGATGAGCGAAGACCAATCAATAGATCGTGTATACCGTATAGGACAGACTAAAAAAGTACTGGTCTATAAACTTGTGACTAAAGGGACTATAGAAGAGAAAATATTACAGTTACAAGACAAAAAACGTACTTACTTTGAAAACATTGTGGAGAATAGCCAAAGCTTTATTAATAAGCTTACCATAAACGACCTTAAAGAGCTGTTCGAATACGAACCACAACTCATCTAAACTATCTAAAATTAAAGGTTTTTCAAGGATGGAAAGAAAAGTAATCGAGATAAAAAATCATAAAATAGGTGGTGACAACTTTGTCGTTATCGCCGGACCTTGTACTATTGAAAGTAAAGAGAAGTTGCAGCTGACTGCAAAAGAATTAAAAAATATACCTCTCGTTTTTATCAGAGGTGGTACCTTCAAACTTCGCTCTTCACCCTACTCTTTCCAAGGACTTGGGGCTGAAGGGGTGAAGTATATGAAACAGGTGTGTGATAAGCTTAGCTTAATTTCCGTCTCTGAAATAACATCAGTAGAAGACCTACCCATAATGCTCGATAAAATCGATGTGTTACTCATAGGTACACGTAATATGCAAAACTATCGACTGCTAACCGCTTTGGGTGAAACCAAGAAGCCGGTAATCCTTAAAAGAGGTATGGGCAACACTATCAGTGAATGGCTTTTAGCCGCTGAATACTTAACTAAAGGTGGTAATGAAAACATTATCTTCTGTGAAAGGGGTATCAGGACTTTTGAAAACTATACCCGCAACACACTCGACATCTCTGCAGTACCCGCTATGAGAGAATTGACCCCCTACCCTATCATTGTTGACCCATCCCATAGCTCAGGTAAAAAAGAGTTTATAAAACCCCTCTCTTGGGCTGCAGCCGCTGCAGGTGCCGACGGTCTCTTAATTGA
>JAJBBL010000230.1 GCA_020532365.1 Candidatus Cloacimonadota bacterium
ACCTAACGGTGGTAATTCAGGGAACGGAAGCATCAATGCAGCCCACTACGGTGCCCACGTTAATAGAACGGCTATCAACGATACCAATACAAATCCGAAAAGTTTTCTCTCTGACGACTCGAATGGCGGACTATACATATACGACATAGGTCACCCTGAAGATGATTACACTACCTTTTCAGTGACAATGATCGGCGTTTTAGAGCCCCCTCTTTTATATCAGCCAATCGAGGATGATATAGACGTTTTGGTAACCCCATCGTTTTCTTGGAAGCGTGTTAACGTAGCCGAAAAATATGAGTTACAAATAGCGCTCGATGAAGATTTCGAAGAGATCGTATTTGTCGATAATGAGATCGAAGATACAGACTACGATGCCGATATTATTCTCAATTTAGAGACCGAACACTACTGGCGAGTAAGAACCTTTGACGGTGATGATTGGAGCGAATGGTCATCTCAAAGAAAATTCATAACTACCCACTTCTCACCTATCGAAGCGGAGTTCACCGGCGTTGCCTATGCAAGCACGTTATGGGGTGATTTCGATAACGATGGCTATTTAGACTTATTTACCTCAGGTAACAACATTACTACTATCTACCAAAATAAAGGTGATGGCGATTTTGAAGCTTTACCGCTTGTATTTCCAAAACTCAGATTTGTCGCCGCCGCTTTAGGAGACCTCAATAACGACGGATACCTCGATATTGTACTGACCGGTAGAGATCAGGCTAATGCACCTTGCGCCTACATCTTCTTAAACAATGGAGACGACACCTTTACCGAACTTGAAAACAACCTCGAAGGTGTCTACAACGGATCAGTAGACTTTGGAGACTTCAATAATGACGGCTGGCTCGACATCCTAATCACTGGAGAATCCAAAGAAGGCAAATCTGTAGCCATCTACAAAAATAATGGCGATTATACCTACACAAAATTAGATACTGAAAACTTACCTGGAATTACTATGGGTGGCGCTGTTTGGGGCGACTTTGATAACGACGGTTGGTTAGACATCGCTATCACCGGCTCTTCAAAAAATGGTAGCGTGTCAGAAATATACCTAAACGATAAAGGTGAGGGTAGCTTTACCAAACTCGACTCCTATTTTACACCGCTTCAAGGAAGTTGTATTGATGTGGCTGACTTCGATAAAGATGGCTTTTTAGATCTTGCCCTGTCCGGTACCACAAGTGGCGGTCTTGCAACATATATCTACCGTAATAACGGCGATGGGACCTTCACCGACTTAGGTGTAGACATCCCCGGCTATGCAGTGGGTAATGTAAAATGGGGAGATTTAGAAGGCAACGGCTATCCCGATCTCTTGCTCAGCGGATTCACCCGCACAGCTATCTACCGCAATGTAGAGGGTAGGTTCACATTAGTTAACTCGGGGCTCCCGACCCTAAGCTTAAGTTCAGCAGACTGGGGAGACTTTGATAATGACGGTGACCTCGATATAGTTATTTCTGGTAGCGCTTTAGAAGGGATGGTTCTAACAGTTTACCGTAATGAGTTAGGAAAGAATGAGTTCCAACCTAACACACCACCTTCAGCACCAGAAAATCTGACCACCGTTTCTAACGATTCAGCCACCACCTTGAGCTGGGACATTGCAGAAGACGAAGAGACTCCGGCCGACGCTCTGACATACAACATCAGTATCGGATCTGAAAGCGGATTAGAGGATATTCTTTCCTCGCTGTCAGACTTAGAAACCGGGTACAGAAGAGTGATTAAACAGGGTAACAACAGTAGCAGACTCGAATACACAATTGAGAACCTGCCACCCGGCACCTACTATTGGCGCGTACAAGCTATAGATAGCGCATTTAGTGGCTCTCCGTTCTCAGTTGAACAAGAGTTTTCTATAGAAGAAGATTCAGCCGTAGAGATACCTGGCTCGCCGTTTATTACAGAGCTGATCGGAAACTATCCAAACCCCTTTAACCCATCAACTACCGTTCAGTTTTCACTGAAAAATGAGGAAAAAGTGGAGGTAGCTGTCTATAATATTGCCGGACAGAAGATTAGAACCATTCTCAACGATACATTGGAGTCGGGCAAGCATACGATTAGCTGGAACGGTAAAACCGATAACAACAAAGAAGTCGGTAGCGGAATATACTTCTATAAGCTGACTACACAAGAGAAGACACAAACTAAAAAAATGCTACTCTTAAAGTAACGATATAGACTGACTAACTTGAGGCCTGTTCTGAGTTTATCTGGAGCAGGCCTTTTTTATTTAGGGTTTGTTTTGATGTTTAGTTGAGCATAAAATAGAGGGTGATAAACGTTAGCAAAGCGGTTATAGGGGTCACTATTATCCCTATTCTGAAGAAGCTTGCATAGGTAATCTTAACTTTTTTAACATCAAGAATCCTCTTCCACATTAAGCCAGCCAACGCCCCTATTAACGTGATATTAGCCCCCAAATTGCTCGAAATAATTGTGGCATAAGCACTCGCCTGAACTACACTCTCATTCAAAGCTATCTGAGTGTTAGTAAACACTCTTGAGAGAAAGATCGACATCGGCTGATTGTTTATAATGTTAGCCAGAATTATGCTACCCACCCCACTAAAAAAGATCCCCTTAGCCTCTGTGTGAGCAACCTGTGAGTAATAGGCAGCTATTTTGTCGATATACCC
>JAJBBL010000055.1 GCA_020532365.1 Candidatus Cloacimonadota bacterium
CATCTTCTTTCAGAGCTATTTCTTTACTGCTGAACGGGCGATAATAGAAGCAGAGAGAATCGGTTATAAGCTGAAAGTAATCGATATAGGTGAAAAAATGTTGGACTTAATCAACCAGCCCCGCTACGGTTTTGGTAAGAATATGAACCCTTGTATCGACTGTCACTCACTAATGTTCAGAGAAGCAGGACGACTTATGCAGGAGTTAGAAGCCGACTTTTTAATCTCTGGTGAGGTGCTCGGGCAGCGCCCGATGTCACAGCGGATGGACGCTTTGCAAATGGTCTCCAAGCATAGCGGTTTTCGTGATTATATAATTCGCCCTTTATCGCAAAAACTCCTCCCCGACACCAAACCGATAATTGACGGTATAGTTGATAAAGAGGAGTTACTTGACATTCAAGGGAGAGGGCGTAAACGACAATTTGAGCTTGCCAAAGAGCTCGGTATCGTTGAGTATCCAGAGTCGGCTGGCGGCTGTAAACTCACCGAAATAGGGTTCTCTTTAAGGTTAAAAGACTTAGCGGAACATAATATGCTCAACAAAACAGCTATTGACACGCTTTACACTGGTCGACACTTTAGAATCGACAGTGAAACGAAATTGGTGATGGGGCGTAACGAAAGCGAGAATGAGAAACTGCTCACAATAATCCCCGACAGCATAGTCTTCAAGTCAGCTAACTTTGCTGGCCCGATTGGACTTATCCACCCAATAAGAGAGATTCCTCTTGATACAATTCGCCTTGTTGCCAGTATAGTACTCAGTTATGCAAATAAAGCAGCCGACCGAGACTGTGTCGCTTACGGAGTGAATAATACCCCGTTCCAGCAGTTAGAGGTCGACAAAATAGAGCGTGCTGAAATAGAACGCTACCTAATAAAAATATGAGGTTAAGATATGAACTACAAACGATTTATCTTGTTAAGCGATTACCAAACCAACTGTTATTTACTGTGGGACGAGAAGAGTGGTGAGTCACTTCTGATCGACCCTGCAGATCAGAGTAAAGAGATAAAAGACTTTATTGAAGTGAAAAAACTCAACCTAAAATATATAGTGAACACTCACGGTCACGGCGACCATATAGGGGGCAACCGTTACTTCAAAGAGCTTTATCCTGAAGCAAAAATTGCCATCCATTCTGAAGACGCGAACTTTTTACTTGAACCGAGGCTTAACTTGAGTCAATATTTTGAAGTCCAGATTGTCTCCCCCTCTGCTGAGCTTATCTTAGAAGATGGGATGGAAATACAGCTTGGCGACCAAGCTATCAAAGTTATCCACACACCAGGCCATACCAAAGGTGGGATTTCATTATATACCGCCCCTTATCTATTTAGTGGCGATACTCTATTCGCTGAATCGGTCGGACGCACAGACTTCCCTGGCGGTAGTTTCACAACTCTGTCCGATTCTATTAAAAACAAGCTCTTCACCCTTCCAGAAGAGACGGAAGTCTTTCCAGGTCACGGTGACTTTTCGACTATTAGCGAAGAGAAAAAGTTTAACCCCTATGTTGGCGAGGTCTAATGATTCTTAAAGCTCACCGTTTGGTAAAACAGCATCAGCTTCGATCTCTATCGAATATCTTTCTTGACTACTAACAGAACATCTAAAGAGTTGACAGTTATGCGAAATCAATACTTAGTTATAGATATCGGAAACACCAACATTGAGATAGGGGTGTACAATCAGGCTGGAATAGTCTGTTCTTGGCGAATCAATACAAATCTCAATCAGTCGAAAGACGAGTATTACGCAACACTCGATTCGCTTGCCAAGAGTAGTAATATCAACCTGCAGATGACTAAGCTAACCGCTATCGCCTCAGTAGTGCCCGATCTCTCCCGAATATTTAACAACTTGTTAAGGCGACATCTTAATACCGAGATCATCAACGTCAGTGCTAACACCCCGCTCGGCTTAACCTTCCCCGCCAAGGACCCCTCTTTTATTGGTGCCGACTTGGTCGTAAACGCCTACTCAGCACTCCACAAATATCGCACCAATGTAATAATCTGCGACTTCGGTACCGCCACTACCATCCAACTAATCGGCAATGAAGGGCGTTTTTACGGCACAGTTATCGCTCCTGGAATTATAATTAGCTCAGAATCGCTCTTCAATAAAGCGTCACTACTAAAAAGCATACAGCTCGAAACACCGAAACATACCCTCGGCACCAACACCAAAGATTCGCTCCTCTCCGGTATTATTACTGGCCACTGCTTAATGGTCGACTCTTTTATTCGCCGCATCAAAGCGGAGCACTCTGAACTCTCTAATATCAAGGTTGTCGCCACCGGCGGGATCTCCACTTTACTCGAAAAATCTTTAACCGAGATAGACTTTTTCGACAAGAAACTTACGCTTGATGGGCTCTATCTTATTTGTGAATCTCACCTCCAGAAATAGAGTTTTAAGCTTTACCCCAATGTTCAAAAGAATCGGCTTCGTCATCATCATCCTTATTGTTCTAACTTCGCTCAACTACGCTGTACAGGACAAGAAGAGCTCCGAACCGGAACAAGGGATTGGCGTAATGGGTGAGTACAATAGTTACATCAATCTCACCCTTTCTGGCGCGCCGATTATAAAGAACAACAATGTTGACGTTATGAAAACTAAAGGTGGACTCTCCTTTTTCGG
>JAJBBL010000194.1 GCA_020532365.1 Candidatus Cloacimonadota bacterium
GAATGTGGGAGAGTGAAGAGTATCCATATTACGGCTATAACTTTGCCGATGGCAATAACAATCCATTTGATACCCATTCGCACGGTTCTCACTGTGCCGGTATTGTTGCAGGGACTGGGGCTGCTGGTCATTTCACCGGTGTTGCGCCTCTGGCAAATATTATGGCTATTAAAATGATTAAGGATACTGGTAATTCACTGGAATCTTGGGGCTGGGATGCCATTGAGTTTGCCGTTGAAAATGGTGCTGACGTTTTAAGTATGTCTTTCGGTTGGACTATTGGTCATAAACCAGACAGAGAGGTTTGGCGCAGAGTAATGGAAAACACTCTCTCAGCTGGGGTCGTAGCTGCAGTTGGAGCGGGGAATGAAGGTTTTTATCCAGGGGATTATCCTATACCAAGAAATTTGAGAACTCCAGGTGACTGTCCACCTCCCTGGTTGAACCCTGAAATGCCTATCAGAGCTGGGAGAACTGCTGTTATCACTTGTGGAGCTTCCGATGATTTAGATGAGTTAACGGTTTATTCTTCAAGAGGACCTGGTGCTTGGGGTGATATTTCACCTTATTTTGACTATCCATACAATCCTGGTGAAGGGCTAATGAAACCTGATGTTGTATCCCCTGGTGAGGAAGTGCTTTCACTAAGCCACGAAATTGACGATGGGTATCTCAAAATGAGTGGCACTTCAATGGCTACACCCAACGTAGCGGGAGTAATAGCTTTATTGCTCTGTAAGAACCCTGAACTTGTGCCAGAACAAGTGGCTGAAACATTAGAAAGCACGGCTAAGAGATATGTTGGATTTAAGAACAATGAATCTGGATCGGGGAGAGTTAACGCAACCTTGGCGGTGAGTAGAGTAGTAGGAAATAATGCTCCTAAGAAACCAATCTATACCTACCCTGCCGACGAGAGTGTTGCTATATCTCTAACGCCGAAATTTAAATGGATGAAGAACTACCCTACCGATAAATTTAAAATCTTTTTAGGTACCGATAACCCTCCAACTAACGTGCTAAATGGTTATGAAGTTACTGATACATTCCATAAGGTTGAGAGTCATCTTGAGCCGCTGACCACCTATTATTGGAAAATTGATGCTGAAAGTGAGTATGGATATGCAGAGGGGGATGTGTTTTCATTTAAAACAGTTTACCCTGTAAGCGAAAATTTTGAAGAGGGTGTATTTGAGTATGAGGATTGGTATTTTACAACTACAGGCTCCGACTCACAAAACTGGTATGTCTCTGATGATGAGGCCTATGAGGGTAGTTTTAGTGTGAGAAGCGGAGAGATGAACAATAACGCTTCCACTTCAATGAGTATCAACCTGAATGTAAAAGAGGACGGTATAATTACTTTTGCTCGTAAAATATCTACAGAAGAGAATAGTGATTTTCTGAGATTCTATATAGGTACAGTACTTCAAGGGGAATGGTCGGGTAACTTGGACTGGAAAGAGGTTACATTTCCTGTAGAGGCCGGAAGCAGAACATTCCGCTGGACATACTCCAAAGATGCTTTTGGTACTGAAGGAAAGGATGCTGTTTGGATAGATAATATTACCTTCCCATCTCATCCAAAACCGTATGTAATGTATACGCCACACACACCTGTCTACACTGCTAAATACGACAGACTCGCTATTGAGTGGGATATTGAAGAGAATGAAATCTTAGAGCCACAACTCTTTTCGCTTTTAGGCTATAATCTGTATAAAGGTGACACTATTGAGGGTGAATTTGAGCTTGTTAATGAAGAGTATATAGAAGATAAACTGTATGAAGAGCTTTTAGAAGAAGGGACTTACTATTATTACGTCACAGCTGTGTATAAAAAATATGGACAAGTTAATGAGACGGTCCCCTCTGAAGTCTTGTCTGTTACAATCTATCCAGCAATTGATCAGCCGACAATAGAGCCTCAAAGTGGTGAATATAACGAAGATATAACTATCACTATTGAATCGGAAGAGGGGGTAGAACTGTTCTATACTCTCGACGAGACTGAGCCTAATTATACCTCAATACCTTATACAGAGCCATTTGTTTTGGAAGAAAGCACTACTGTTAAAGCGATAGCATATCTTGATAATCATATCTCAAGTGGAGTTATTACAATGAAATATGATATCATCAAAACAAATGTAGATGAAATAGTTGAACCTGTTTTCAACTTAGATTTAAGAGCTTTCCCTAACCCGTTCAACGCTAATGGGATTAGCAGAACTAACTCATTAAATCTTACCTATAGCTTGCCAGAAGACAATACAAAAGTAAGCATTGGAGTATACAACGTAAAAGGACAAGTAGTCCGCGAAATTGTCAGAGAGAATATCAGTAAAGGGTTTTATCAAGAATTAATTGACCTTAACAGTGTTGATGATAAAGCTGTCTCCAGCGGTATTTATCTGTTGATTTTACGCACCGATAAGAATCAAGTTGTAACAAGAAAATTGGCTGTTGTTCGCTAAAGAGAGGGGAAGATATGAAACTCAAGCATGTTCTACTACTATTGTTACTGGGCACTACTCTATCGTTATTTGGTGTAGTTAAGAACGATAAGATCTCTGAAGAACTATCTGAAATCATCAGTATCGAGAAAAACGTGCAAGACAAGATACCGGTAATGATAGTTCTGAAAGATCAA